>NZ_JAXRUT010000019.1:0-126532 GCF_035156405.1 Algoriphagus aurantiacus
TAAATAAAAACATTCAAGAATAAGACTCCACAAATCGGATGAAGGAGCGTCCTTCATTGAGTAAGATCAAAGGAAATCAGCGTCCTTTTGGGCTTTATCTGCCTAGCGGTAGCCAGTACTGCGGGAACTCAGGGACTAATTGTAGTCATTTCAGAAAAAAGCCATTTGTGTGACACGAACGGCGGCGGTAAAAGAAAATATTACGACCAATTACTGACGACCAAAATAATAATAAATTGTGCTCTCCGTGTCACCCTCAGTGCTCTGTGTGGCTATAGTTTAAACGAAAAACTCCCCGAAGGGAGTGAGTGTTAAACCCGGACTATGAATTAGGATTCGTAACGAGGGTTCAAACTGCAAGAAAATCAGTCACTTTGGAGATCGAGTCGTCCCGTACGTACGGGACGGTGAGAGCGAAAAGTGAAGCATAGCGACTGATTTTGAGGCGGTTTGAAGCCGTAGTAGATTTGCTAATGCATGCGGGTTAAAGATTTCTATAAGCTAAAATTCCACCGGTGGTATTCCGGACTTTAGAAAAGCCTTTGGTCTCTAGAAATTTCTTAGCATTCATACTTCTGGCGCCAGAGCGACAGTGAACGATGATTTCATTGTCTTTATACGCTTCTATTTCGTCGAGTCTAGTAGGCAAATCTGCCAAAGGGATATTTATAGCTCCCAAGTTGTCATCATCGTATTCCCATTCTTCACGAACGTCTAGAAACACAAATTTTTCATTTTTATCCAATCTGGATTTCAGGTCTTCTACAGTTATATCTTCCATTTTTTTTATTTAACTAAAATTCTATATGATAGCATTCCAGCTTCAGTAGTCAAGTTTAGTACGTATACTCCCGGACGCTGTCCAATAAAATTAACAATTTCTCCCTTGGATGAAAGTTGGTGCTCAAGAAAAATCTCTCTTCCGAAAGAATCAAAGATTCTTGCCTCGCTAAATTTTCCTTCAAGGTTGAGCAGCGTTTCCACTGGATTTGGATAAATTCGTATGCCTTCCTCAGGAACAGATGCTTCCTCAAACGGTGCGACCAAGCTGATGTGTGGTCTGATCATCAGCGATCCACGGACTTCATCATTTTGAGCCCAAGCACCTACTACATTGTAAAACAGCTTGTCCCCATTGTCATTTACCTTATCCAGGCCTACGTGGATAAAGTCATTACTAAACTGAGTAAAGCCGATGTAAAAATCGCCATCAACTCTTATGTTCGTATCGAGAGAATAATATAGAAACTCCTGACCGGCTTCTTTTACAGGAATCAGATCTTCTCTGGTAAAAAGGGGAGCTTCTTCCAGATCACTCCATACGTTGATATCTATAGCTTGATTGGCTTGCATAGGGTTGGTGAAATTGATCGAAATTCCCTTGATGTAAACTTCCTTTGGGGTATTGTATTTCACCGCCAATTGACCGGATCTTTGATTGATTCCGGCGGCATAATCAGCAGAACCATTGTCATATGCAAAGTAGTCAAGTAGTGGGAGTGAGGTTCTTACTGTATCGTTCAGCTCATAATTTACAGTTGAGAAAAAGGTAGTGTCTCCAGCTACCACTTCGTAAAATAATTCATCTCCTGAGGTGATTGAAGAAATGATTTCCAAGCTGGTTTCATTCTCCGGGATAGGGATTTCTTCAAATCCATTACTCTCAAATTCTCTTCGCTCCAGCGCATTTGGAACTGGGTTGAAAGGTGTATTGAGATTGATTGATGTTTTGGTCATCGTAGAAGAATCATTGATAACGATGGAGTATTCCATTGCCCGAAAGCGGTTCTCCAAATTGTAGAATTCATTTTGTACAGTGCTCCAAAGTCCTTCTTGATTTGCTTCCAACAGTACAAATGGATATGCGCCATAATCCCCGATTCTAAGTTCATTCGTTCTGGTAAGACTTCTGTCTCTGTAGGCAAGATCGGTGCTTGTTCGACCATCATTCAAGTAAATGTAATCAAGCAACCAGCTATCAAATGGTCCAGATTGCCTTCCTTCGGAAAAGAATCGAAACTGGAAAGCGTCATGTTGCCAAGTAGGAAGAATCTTGACTATTTCTTGAGTGAAAACATCAGTGTCAAGCCCGACTCCACCAACTTGGCTCCAAACAGTAATCCAGTTTCCTTCAGAATTCAGGATTTGTAAAGTCAGGTGATCACTTTCATCAGGTAGCTCAGCTCTTCCCGCTGCCTGCCAAAAGAAGCTTAAATACAGACTTTCGCTATCTGAAGTAGTTAAAGAACCCAAATCAAAAGGCTTAGAAGTCAGTACGTCTGTTTCACCTTGATCAAATTGCGATAATGAATATTGATTGCCATTTGCATCCACACCATCAAATAGAATCATTCCAATGGATGGAGCATTTAAGCCGATGGTTTCTGTGTAAGACGCTCCTGAAACAATCCATTTCAGCGTATCTATACCTTGAGAAAAATCATCCCAAAAGGGGAGTGTATTGCTTTGAGAAATTCGCGAATTTTCTTCAGAAAGCGTGTGACTTCTGATTTTGAGATGCTGGATTGGCGCTAGCTCCATCAATTGGCCATGAGCCAAAGTCGAGATGAATAGAGCTGTAAACAGCCCTACCATTCGAAGAATATGGAGGGGTTTGAGCATGTAGCCTATAAATTATCTTTAGCAATCCAAAGATCGATTAATTCACCGGTTTTCACTTGCGTAGTTGCTGTAGGAGTTTGTCTCAATACTTTTCCTGCTCCCACTGAATCAGTGTCAAGATAGTATTTGTTGCCTACTCTTAGGCTCGAACCCAAAATCAAGAATTCAGCTTCCACCTCGTCCATTCCTTTCAAATCAGGGACAGCAAGTATTTGATTTCCTAATCCGTCACCCACTACCAAGTCTATTCTCGCACCTTTGGGAATTTCAAATCCTTCGGAGACAGAGACACCTCTGTATTTTTGCTCTAGCACTACATTGGTAGCTATGTCTGGAACATATACGATATCGCCTCGCTCAAGACCCATATTTGCCAAAATCTCCTGCACGTTCTTCAAATGAGAATTGACTAAATTTGGCATTTTTAACATCGGAGGATTCTTGGCATTCAACGTGAGGTAAATGGTTTTACTGCTTTTTACCTGCGAGTTTGCTTCTGGGATTTGTTTCAAAATAGCAAAGGTCTTAAGATCAGTATTGAATCCTGAGTCAAGCGATACCTCGTATTGAAGTCCTGCACGATCTAGGATATCTACACCTTCATCGAACGTGTAGCCTGATAAATCAGGAACAGAGACGGACTCACCATGATTGGTGTACATGGGAAGGTAAATTTTCAAAAAAAGGAAGCCCAGTAAAACTGAAATTCCGATAATCACTAGGAGGTTAATTAATATCTTTTTCAAAAGAGACGTTGAATGAAATGCCTGAGAAATTTTAATAGTTAAAGATAAGCGGGAAATTCAATCCTTACAACGAAGGATTCCTCTAAAACTGGTGAAAACCTAGGGCAAAAAATAAGCCGAAGAGGATTTCTTCAGCCTATTTCTAGTTAATTTATAATTAACCTTCTCGTTTCCCGTATTGTGTTGCTGGATATTTGTATAATAAATACACCCTTAGAGAACAATTGGGTGCTAAACGAATAAGTCTGGTTAAGTGTACCTGGGTATTTAATTTCTTGAACTAGAGCTCCGGTACTAGAAATTACTTGAATGGTCACATCTTCATAATCAGGCAAATTGAAAGCGATATTAAATATTTCACGTGCTGGATTAGGATATAGCCGAGTCATGCCAACTGCTGGGATCACAGGTTCAGGATTTGCATTTAGGAAGAGCTCAATATTATCCAAATAAATAGGTGCGTCGGATTCTTCACCGTTTTCTATTACAAATGCAATTCGTACCTGAGTTTTTTCTGCCCCAGCAAATTCACTTAGGTTGACATATTTGCGTACGTAATCTCCCGCACTATTTGGATTGGATTCTCCTACAGTAACCGTAGATAGTTCTGTTCCACTAGCTGTCCAAACTTCTGTATAATCGATCCCGCCATTTTCACTGGCCAGTACTTTTAGGGTGGTCGTAGAGCTGACTTGCCCAGCTGATAAGTCAAAAAAGATACTCGCCTGACGACTTACAGAAAGATCGAAAATAGGAGTGCCCAACCAATAAGTTTGACCATCAGCGTGAGTAGATAGTTCGGTTACATTATTTGGGCCATCACCTGCAGATAAAGAAGAAACTGACCATGCCTGAGCATCTGATTCAGGATTTACAGTTTGCCAAGGAGTGAGTGCACCGGAGTTGTTGAAATTTTGTCTCCAAGGGACGGGGATAGTAGTTGCATCTTCTATCACGTATCGTGTAAGACTTCCTGAATTGTCCCCATTCTGATCGAAGTTAGGTTCAGAAGCTACGAATTCAAGTTTGTTTTTTCCTGAGGAGGTGGATTTAGGAGTGCTGACGTTAAAACTTTCCCCAGGCTGCACTGTACTGCCACTTGCTACATAGGTTTGAGTTGCGCCATCATTTGCACTTGTTGAATACAAGAAACTTGAAAAAGGCAGATTGCCAGTGTTAGTCAATGTTACTATCTCAGCTTCATGTGTACCGTCGGAAATTGGAGAAGGAGATACAAGAGAGTCTACACTTACATCATACTTATACTCCTCATTTGGAAGGATTCTGATGTTTTTGATATAAATATTATTTCCGTAAGTGTTTTCTGTGATAAAAGCCAACCGAACAGATCCTAGATCAGAAAACTCTGATAGATTCACTAATTCTGTTCTGAATTGATTGTTATTGGTCGGAATAAATTCATCGAGGGTAGCTGAGCTAGTTTCTAATTGTTGACCGCTCTTCCTATACGGGGCATTTGGGATGTCAAATATATTTCCACAATCTGCCGATATAGCTATAATCAATTCATCTGAAAATCCATTCTGATCATATTGAGCATATGCCATTTCAAATACAAGTTGCGCATTGGGATATTGAGCCAAGTTGATGATAGGAGAAATGTAAAAGTCAAGTTGTCCTTGTGCTTCGTATTCGTAGTGTCTTACATAAACCAAGTCTTGTGCAGTACCCGAAATAGTTAGGCTTTCCTTTTCCCAAGTCATTAGATTATCTGGATTAGAAATCGACCATGGAGTAGGGAAGGAGCTGAGATCTTCCGTAAGGGGAAGACTTACTGGCTGCTCAAGAATAGGGGTGACAATTTGACTGTTATTTGTAGAAACATTGTCTGTAGCATCATTTGCTTGAGTGATTCTGAATTCAACAGTATTGGTGTTGGGGAGAAGCGTGAACTCATTAAAATTCACTACAAATCTTTCTCCAGTCATTAGATTAAAAGTAACTCTCTTGGATTCTATTAGTGCTCCATTTCGTCTAAGTTCTACTCTTCCTGAAGTCAAAGTATTTTTCCCTGCATTTAGGATCTCTACAGATGGGTTAATAGAAGGGTCGCACTCAAAGTCACTAGGTTCTATTACTCTCGCTATTGCCAAATCATTTTCAGCAAGCACAGGCTCTATGGTCGCTCTGTTGTTGATCAAAGTGACTCTTCTAGGGCTATTGGCCAATACTACTTCAAATCGCTCTACCTGACCTCTTGTGAATAAATTCATACAGGCGTCAGGTGTATAATCCATGTAGTTTTGAATCATATCATTTGAGTCGCAACTGAAGCGGGTAGCATTAGGACTGCAAACAGTATTGGAATTATCTTGCAGTGGCGTATCATCTACGAAATCATCCACTCCACAGCCTCCATCACCCCAAATATGCCGCAAACCAAAAAAATGCCCTACTTCATGGGTAGCCGTTCTTCCTTGCGATGATGGTACTGCACTTCCTCCAATGCCGAAATACCTATAGTCTATAACTACTCCGTCTGTAATGGCTGATGATGGGGCGCCACTGAGGCCAGGTAAATCAGAAACAGGGAAAGATGAATAGCCTATGTAGGGATTAACTAATGGAGTCACATAGAGATTCATATACTCCTCTGGATTCCACTGAATCAGCTGTCCGATTATGCTGGCATCAGTATTGGGATCATAAGATGATTTAGGTCCAATAGTACGTGTTATCCCATTTGAAGGTAATCCAGAAGGATCTTGTTTGGCGAGCACAAATTCTATATTGATAAGACCAGCAACCGGTAAAAACTCGGAAGGAGTACTGACGGCATCGGCATTTTGCCGCTGGAAATCTTCGTTTAAAATTCTGATTTGCTCCTCTATTTGCGAAACTGGGACATTGCTAGCTTGCCCAATAGATTCTCCATTATGAATCACATGAATTACCACGGGAATAAGGATTGGATCAGCATTAATTCTAAATAGTTGAGGTTGATCCGTTTTATGCTCTATTTTATCATTAATCCAACTTTCAAAAAACGGCTTTGAACCAAAGTAGCCCAATTCCTTTTCCATTTTTTGTTCTAAAATCACATGACCACATTTTTCTCTATGTGTATGAGAATTAGTCTGGTTTAGTTGATCTGTGATATCAAGGGTTTGGAATTGCTGCGCAAAGCCTGATGAAAACACAAAAAACGCTCCCAAAAGGAGCATGCTGGCTTTGTCAATAACCCGTAAACCTTTTTTCATTCAAATTCTAATTAAGCAACAGTTAGGTTGACGGCTTCTACTCGTATGATTTCAGGAATTGCACGTTTGATTGCTTCTTCTACACCAGCCTTTAGCGTCATGGTGGACATAGGGCATGTACCGCATGAGCCCAATAATTCCAGTTTTAAAACCATATCGTCTGTAAGCTCTACGATCCTAACATTTCCGCCATCTGCTTCCAGATATGGGCGAATTGTGTCTAGTGCAAATTCTATTTGTTCTCTAAGTTCTGGTTGCATATTCATTAAGCTTTGATTTCTACCACCTCGGTTTTATTCTTTGAGGCATTTCTAATAGCAATTTGTCTAGCTATTTCTTCAGCTAGTCTCATATAAGATTCTTGAGTGATTCCGTTTTTCAATACAGCAGGGTAGCCTGAATCTCCACTTTCTCTAATGCTTTGTACAATTGGAATTTCCCCCAAAAATGGTACCTCGTATTTCTCTGCCAATTTTTTTCCTCCCTCTTTACCGAATATGTAATACTTATTATCGGGAAGTTCTGCGGGTGTAAAATAAGCCATATTTTCAATAACACCTAAGATGGGTACGTTAATTTGTGGCTGTCTGAACATAGATAATCCCTTGTTAGCATCTGCTAAAGCGACTTTCTGAGGTGTGGTTACTATCACAGCACCTGTCACCGGTACAGTTTGCACCATAGTCAGGTGTATATCTGAAGTCCCCGGAGGCAAATCAATCAAAAGGTAATCTAGCTCTCCCCATTCCACATCAGAGATAAACTGCTTCAATGCTGAACTGGCCATTGGACCTCTCCAAACAACGGCGCTGTCTACTGGTGTTAGAAACCCGATTGACATTAACTTTACGCCGTATTGTTCTATTGGAATAATTACGTTTTTTTCTCCGACTTTTTTCACAGCCGGCTGCTCAGACTCCACATTGAACATGGTGGGAATCGAAGGACCAGAAATATCAGCATCTATCAATCCAACTTTTGCGCCGGTTTTTGCCAAAGAAACAGCCAAATTCACTGCTGTAGTTGATTTTCCGACACCACCCTTCCCTGAAGCAATCGCAATGATATTTTTCACTTGGGGTAAAACCGGTGCCGCATCTCTAATTGTAGTGACTTGGGAAGTCATGAATAAATCCCACTCATAATCTTTCCCAAAGTCTTCCTCCAGCACTTCTAAGCAATTATTTTTAATCACCTCCTTGAGAGGGCAAGCTGGAGTAGTAAGAACTACGTTGAAGCTGGCTTTGGTACCGTTGATTTCAATTTTCTGTATCATTCCCAGTGTCACAAGATCTTTCTTTAAATCAGGGTCTTGTACTCGGGAAAGTGTTTTCAGGATATTATCCTTAGTTAACTGCATGAGGTAAATGTTGTAATTTCCGGCAATTTAGAGCTTAAAGGCTTCTAAATAAAATACGAAGTAAGATGTATTGTAGATGTGAACTACGTGAAACTGCTAAAAGTTCTTATTTTTTTTTGGATTGAGCGCTTAACTTTGCTTCATTCATTCTCCAATGGGCATCAGCAAACTTACAACGGACAGGGTCAAAGAACGCATGGACATCGAAGAGGTGATCGGTGATTATTTACCTATGAAAAAGAAAGGCCAGAATCTCTGGGCGAATTGTCCGTTTCATGGGGAAAAAACACCTTCATTTTCGATTTCGCCAGCTAAGCAAATCTATAAATGCTTTGGCTGTGGCAAAGCAGGTGACCCAATACAGTTCGTGATGGATATTGAGGGAATTGGCTTTCAAGAGGCGATCAAGCATATCGCGGGGCGATACGGTATCGAAGTAGAAGAGGATGAAGCGCGGACTCCTGAACAGAATGAAGCACAAAATGAGAGAGAAAGCTTACTGATTGCTTTAGGCTTTGCTCGTGACTTTTTTGTGAAAAACCTTCAAACTGATGAAGGAAAATCAATCGGTCTGAGCTATTTCAAAGAACGCGGATTTACACCTGCAATTATTGAAAAGTTTGACTTGGGCTATGCTCTTGAAGGCTGGGACAATCTCCTCAAGGAAGCCAAATCAGCTGGATTTAAGGAAGATATCCTATTGAAAGCAGGGTTGATTCTCCAGAAAGAAGGCGATGCTTCCCGTGTTTACGATCGCTTCAGGAACAGGGTCATTTTCGCTATTCACAATATCAGTGGTAAGCCACTGGGCTTTGGTGCACGGATTCTAACCAAAGACAAAAATCAACCTAAGTATATCAACTCACCCGAGACACCGGTTTATCACAAAAGTGATGTGCTCTACGGGATGTTTCAGGCGAAAAAGGCGATTCGTGAGAAAGATAATTGCTACCTGGTAGAGGGCTACACTGATGTGGTGAGTATGCATCTCTCAGGAATTGAGAATGTGGTAGCTTCTTCTGGCACTTCTCTTACGGAGGGTCAGATCAAACTGATTAAGCGATTTACGGATCAGGTCACGGTACTTTACGATGGCGATGCTGCGGGGATCAAAGCTTCACTTAGAGGTATTGACTTGTTGTTGGAAGGTGGGCTGAATGTAAAAGCTGTAGTTTTTCCGGATGGGGAAGATCCGGATAGTTATTCTAGAAAGGTCGGATCGCAGACATTTCAGGACTATCTGGAGAATAATAGCCGCGATTTTATTGGGTTTAAAATTGGCTTGTATAAGGAGGAGTTTACTAAGAATCCGATTCGAAAAGCCGAAGTGATCCGTGAGGTAGTTCAAAGTATTGGGAAAATCCCTGATCCGATTATTCGCTCAGTTTATGCAAAAGAAGCTTCGGGACTTTTGGGGATAGAAGAGGATGTCATCCATGCAGAACTGAATAAAATACTTCTAAGGAGTCAGAAGGATCATTACAATAATCAGAAGGATGATATTTTTGCCGATGAGGCAGTGGATGAACTGATTCCTAATGAGACTGCTACCTCTTTCTCCGAAATTCTGAGAATTCAAGAACGTGAGATGGTTCGGATTTTAGTGAATTATGGCTGGCAGAAACTTAGTGATGAAGAGATGCATTTGTGTCAATATTTGCTTTCGGAGACTGAAGAGCTTGATTTTACTACTCCTATTTATAATAAAATTTTAGATCTCTATCGGCATAGTCTGTTACAGGGAGAAATTCCAACCTCTGAATATTTTATTGGTCTAGGTGATCAGGAAGTGCAAAAAGAGGTGATAGATTTAGTAACTGTTCGTCATGAAGTGTCACATCATTGGGCGGATACACATCAGATTATTATCAATACAGAATCAGATGATCTTACGCTTACAGGCTTTAAATCTATTTTACGATTAAAGAGAAAGATGGTGCAAAAGCTCATGGAAGAGGCCAAGGGGAAAATAAAAAATGCTGAGTCAGAGCACCTTGATGATGACAAAGTACATGAGTTTCAGGTGATCTACTTCGAACTCAAGAAAGTACAACTTGAGATTGATAAAGAGCTTGGAATAGTCATTGGTTAAACCAAACTTTATTTGGCCTCATCCTGTTTAAGATTTGAAAGCGTGTAAATTTGCCTTTCTAAAACCTAATTCAAACACAAATTTCGTGGAAAAATATATTCTGGATCCTATAGAAGATGCAATAGAAGCAATCAAAAATGGGGAAGTAATTATCGTCGTGGACGACGAGGATAGAGAAAATGAAGGTGATTTCGTATGTGCAGCTGAGACTGTGACTCCAGAGATTATCAATTTCATGGCAACTCATGGACGAGGTTTGATCTGTGCGCCACTGATCGAGGATCGATGCGAAAAATTGGGACTAGAACTCATGGTGGGAAATAACACTGCTGCTTTTGAAACGCCTTTTACCGTGTCTGTTGATTTAATTGGACATGGTTGCACCACAGGAATATCTGCTGCAGACAGGTCCAAAACCATCAAAGCCCTCGTAGATGATTCTATTGATCCCAGTGAATTGGGTAAACCTGGACATATTTTCCCTCTCAAAGCCAAAAGAGGTGGAGTGCTTAGAAGAGCTGGTCATACCGAAGCGGCTATTGATTTAGCCCGTCTCTCTGGCTTTTCTCCCGCAGGAGTACTTGTGGAAATCATGAATGAAGACGGGACTATGGCCCGACTTCCCGATTTGGTTGAAGTTGCTAAGAGATTTAATTTGAAGTTGATCTCCATCAAGGATCTGATCGCTTTTAGATTGAAGCATGAATCGCTGATCAAGCGTGAAATCGGGGTGGATTTACCTACTGATTTTGGTGATTTCGAATTGATTGCTTTTCGTCAGACCAATACCCAAGAACTACATTTAGCCTTACTCAAAGGCAAATGGGAAAAAGATGAGCCTGTGTTGGTTCGTGTTCACTCGTCTTGTATGACTGGAGATATCTTTGGCTCATGCAGATGCGATTGTGGACCGCAGCTACATGGCGCCATGCAGATGGTTCAAAAAGAAGGAAAAGGTGTGATTCTTTATATGAATCAAGAAGGCAGGGGGATTGGCCTGATCAATAAATTGAAAGCGTATAAACTCCAGGAAGAAGGAATGGATACTGTGCAGGCAAACCTTGCATTAGGATTGCCTTCGGATAGCAGAGATTATGGAGTAGGAGCTCAGATTTTGAGAGATTTGGATGTGAGCAAATTGCGTTTGATATCTAATAATCCACAAAAACGTGTCGGTCTATTAGGATATGGTCTGGAAATCGTAGAGCAAGTTCCTATTGAAATCGCTCCTAACGTGCATAATGCCAAGTATCTTCAAACCAAACGAGATAAAATGGGACACAATATTTTGAAGTAAAATCCTGTTCTAATCTTGATATTTGTCAATATCGATAATGAGCTTCAACCTGTTTCTCATTATTGCGTAAATAAAGTCATGATGGAAACCGTAAAAAAAGCAATTTTCTCCTTTAGCTTATTATTTCTGGGCATAGCTACATCATTTGCTCAGAATCAATTTCCTTCCCAAGTCTGGCATAAGGGAAATATCTATACCACAGATGGACAAGTCTATGGAGGAGAGATCAAGTACGATCTGGAAAACAACGTAGTTCAGCTTCAGGATCAAACTGTCAATACATTCACTTCGACCAATGTCACCTATTTTGAATTGTATGATGAGGTGTATGGTGGCATACGCAAGTTTTATAGCTTACCTTACGCTCAAGGTAATGATTATGCAACCCCAATCTTTTTTGAAGTATTAACCGAAGGAGATGACCTTGCATTGTTATGCAGAGAGTACGTGGCTACTGACTCCAGAGGTATGGGAGGATATGGTATGATGGGAGGATATGGTATGAATCCATTTTATGGGCCTCAATCAATGGTGGGCTATAAATTGGCATTCAAATATTACTTTCTGAAAAATGGTAAGATTGAACAATATAGCCTTAAGAAAAAAGATCTTTTTGAAATGCTTCCTGGTCACGATGATCAGATTTCACTTTTCATGCGAAAAAATCGCTTAGACTATGATAAAAGAGGAGATCTCCTTCGAATCACGGCCTATTACAACGAACTGAATCGAAACTAAATGTCCAAACCTTTAATTCTCGTCTCAAATGACGATGGGATCACATCCAAAGGGATACGTGTACTCGTGTCTGTTATGAAGAAACTTGGAGATGTGGTCGTAGTAGCTCCAGACAGTCCCCAATCGGGAATGGGCCATGCAATTACAATTGGAGAAACGCTCCGTTTGGAAGAAGTTGATATTTTCGATGGTGTAAAAGCTTACGAGTCAAGTGGAACTCCTGCCGATTGCGTGAAGTTGGCTAAGCATTATGTGATGAAGGATAGAAGTCCAGATTTGATTGTGAGCGGAATTAACCATGGATCCAATACTTCGATCTCAGTCCTTTATTCTGGGACTATGTCTGCGGCTATTGAAGGTGCATTGGAGGGATATCCTTCTATCGGGTTTAGTTTGTGTGATTTTTCTTCTAATGCTAATTTCGCACACGTGGAAGAATGGGTAGAGAAAATTACACGTCAGGTTCTTGAGAAAGGGATTCCAAAGGGGGTAGCTTTAAACGTAAATTTCCCCCCAAAGCAAAATGAGGAAATTAGAGGAATTAAAATTTGTCGTCAAGCTGAAGCCAAATGGCAAGAAGAGTTTGATGAGCGTTTTGATCCAAATGGAAGAAAGTACTTTTGGTTAGCGGGTAACTTTGTGAATTTTGATAAAGGAGAAGATAATGATGAATGGGCGATCGCAAATAACTATATTTCGATAGTTCCATGTCAATATGACCTTACAGCTCATCATGCAATTACTCAGATGAACAAAGATTGGGACTGGGAGGTACTTAAAAAGTAAAGTTCTAACGGTTTTCTTTTATCTATTGAGATTGTTTTTTAGTTGTTATTTTTAACATTTTAAAGTCGTATAAACCGCTTGAAAAGAATATTATTTTTCCTTTTGGTTTTCAGCCTGAACGCTCCATTCGGAGTGTTTGCTCAAATCCCGAATTTAGATAGTCTTAAAAACCATTTGCCTACAGCTAAGGGGGAGGAAAGGTTGACCATTCTAAATGAATTGTCATTCTACCTTCGAGAAATTGAGCAGCAAGTAGCGTTTGATTATGCTTTGGAAGCAGAAAAACTAGCACAAACACTTAAAAATAAAGCTGCAGAGGCAAAAGCCAAAGAAAATATTGGCTGGATATACTACCGTAGAGGTCAATGGCAAAAATCCTTCAATCACTCCAAGGAAGCATACGAACTTTCTATTGAATCAAATAATCTGGAGGAAGCTGCACGAGTTCTTAACAGTATAGGAGCACTATACTATGAGCAGAATAACTATCAGATGGCTATTAATCAGTTTAAAACAGCCTATGAAATTAGTGCCAAAGCAGATGATCTCTATACGATGATTAGAAGTCTCAATAACGTTGCCTTCAACTTTATACATCTAGATAAGCTTGATTCCGCGTTGTTTTTTGCCCATAAAGCTATTGAGGCTAATAGGACTGCAGGATCTCCCTATTTACTTTCTTTTTCCAATCGCATAATAGGTGACATTTACTTGAAAAGAAATCAAACTGATTCAGCAGAGATTATCTATGAAGAAGCTCTGGCTAATGGACAAGTGCAGGGTCATATTACTTTTCAAGCCAGTATTCTGCATCGGCTTGGTAATACATATCTACTGAATGGGAAACTAGAAAAAGCAAAGAAAGTATTGCTTGAAGGAGAGGAGTTATCTAGTCAAAACAGCTTGCTTGATGAGCTTTCAAAAAGCCATAAATACCTTGCTGAATATTACAGACAAATTGGAGATTATAAGGAAGCGTTCAGTCAGCAGTCCAAATTTGTTGCCTTGAATGATTCTTTGGTCAATAAATCCAGCAGAGATAGATTAGCACTGATGCAGGGGATGTTTCAGGATGATTTGGAGCACTCGGAGCTTGAATTACTCCTAGCACAAAATGAGTACCAGGCAACGAGGTTGGCTATGAATAGAAGAGTAATGATTCTAGTGGGAATTGGATCTCTTTTGATTTGTGGTCTCGTGATTTGGCTGTTTTTCCTAAATCAAAGAATTAGGAAATATAACGCGCACTTGATATCTCAAAAGCAGCAAATCCGGAAGCAAAATGAGGATTTGGCAGCCAATTCGCTGCAGCTTCAAGAAATCAACCAGACTAAAAATAAACTTTTCTCTATAATAGGACATGATCTAAGAGGTCCAGTAGGTCAAGTGAAATCTATTGTAGATTTAATGATTAATGGACAACTGAATCAGGAGGAATTTGACGAATTGATCCAATATTTAAAAAAGGGTGTAGACTCAGTGTATTTCACTTTAAATAATACGCTGAAGTGGTCTGTAGCTCAGATGGAAGGATTTAAACTTCATAAAGTAAACTTTAATCTTTCCGAGTTGGTAGGGTCTACCATTAAGCTGATTATGCCACAGTTAAAAGAGAAGTCACTTGTAATAGAAGATTTATCCTCAACAACTGACTTAGAAATTTATGCAGATCGGAATCTGATAGAGGTGGTGGTGCGTAATATTTTGAATAACGCAGTAAAATTCTCTAAACCAGGCGATACTATCCAGCTTTCGGTAGAAAGAGATAACAATATGATTACCTGGTGTGTAAAAGATCAAGGGATCGGCATGGAAGAAGAGCAAATCCAGGAATTACTTTCGGAAGATTATGTCATCTCTAATTCTAAATTAGGCACCAAAATGGAAAAAGGTTCTGGTCTAGGTCTTCAGATTTGTAAGGAATTTACACGAATGAACGGCGGCGATTTACATATCAAAAGCAAAGAAGGAGAAGGGACCAAGGTGTGTGTTAAGATTCCTGCCAGTAAGGTTTTAGTCAGCAATTAAGATGTGCTTGTAGGTAAGGAAATCTTCAATTGGGATTTCTTTAGATATAATTCCTAATTCTTTCATCGTGTTCATCGACTCTATCAGCTGAGTTTTGGTTATTTCAGCATTCGTCGCCCAGGTAGTTTGAGCAAACCATTCCTTTACATCGGGAGCATTTAGCTCATAGTTTTTTGAAATGTCTTCAATTGCAGTGAGACTGGTTTGGAGGCTTTTTGACGTTTGATAGACAAGGTCTCTCAATTGGAATACTATCTCGCCGAATTCAGCTAATGCTTTGTCGCTGGCAATTATTGCGAAGCATGGCCAAGGACTTGAGACTTCACCGATTCGCTTCATCTGTTTGGTGTCCACCCAAGGTTTGGTTGTGTACTTTTCCCAAAGAAACATCTCAGGTATTTCTGGATTCATCGCTTCCAAAGCACCATGAAGATTATTTACAATTTTAAATTCCAGTTTTTCTGAATCCCATCCTTCTCGTTTGGCAAGTACATAGCTCATTAGCTGTGATCCAGATCCTATTCTACTGATTAGAAAAGAGGGGGTAGTAATTTCATCCAATGAATTTACTGTTGAATCTCCAGATATATGTACTCCCCAGTTCAAAGGAGATTTGACATGAAAGCCAATCATTTTAGAAGGGTTTCCTACTTCAAAATCCTTTAGAAAGCTCTCTGTCAACACAATAGCGATATCGGTTTCGTCTTCTCTCAGATCCTTGTTCATCTGGCCGGAACCCCTAGACTCATCCTTCCAAGCTAGGGTAATTCCCATTTTTTCAAAGGGTTGTGCTGCGACTACTTTTTTCCAAGGGAAATTAAAATGCTCAGGAACTCCGGTAATTCTAAGGGTTTTCATAAGTGAGGAAGTGACTTAGGGCAAAGGTAAGAAGCTTGGATCAAAAGAATTTTCCGCTTAAAGAAATTAACCGTTCGTTTAATAGCAAGAGCAAAATTGGATCCCGAGCATACCAATACCCAAGTTCCGGATTTGTTAGAGATCCTTTTTTTTGAGTATCCGCTTAATTTCCCGAAGTTGCTTTGAATTATACTAGAGGTTCAAGTTTGGCAATTTCCTCCACCGCGGCGGAGGGCAAAGGGGATTTTTCAGGCTAGCACAAGGCATAATTCTAGTAAGTGAATTCAGAAGGGTCCGCATAATTTTTTTTAAAATCGGGCATCGGGCATTCGGGTCATTTAAAGAATGGAAATCCTATAAATCAAACTAATCCACCGATTTCTATTATTCCAGGTTCATTTCCCATCTCTAAATACTTCAACTTTGGGATAGACAGATGGGGATAATTTAATTCGGGTAAAGGATCGAATGAACTCAATTTATCCAAAAATGCAAAACTCTCTTCTTTCAATAACAAATTTTCATTTTTTACCTTGACAGAAGTAGTAGTAAATCCATGAAAATAAATTCTGTATGTATCAAATTCACTAAGAAAATTACCAGCAGATTCACTGATGTTTAGCTTTTCTTCTTGTGGTGAGTAAGTAAATGTACGCTCATGATATACACCCGACTCGAAATCATAACTCAAGCCGTCATCTTCGTAATGTACGAATGTACTTCCTTCACTTCCGGCATACAGATGAATTCTGAGAATACCATCGTTTTTTGCGGAGGTATGCGGGATATCCGACTGCAGCATAAGTAGGCTCCCTGCTTTCACATACAGGGGAAGATTATTTAATGGGCAATCTTGGTAAATAACTTGTCCGCCATGGTAAGATTGATCAGTAAATAGATAATACCAATTGCCTTTTGGTAGGTAAACTTTCATGATTTCACGGAAGCTTTCTACAGGAGCTACTAACAAGGCATCACAGAATAAATATTGGTTTTGGTAAGCAGGCAGAAAGATCAGAGGATCAGTAGCATATCCAATTGCTAGGCTAGCTGCAATAGGTAAGCCCGTTTGGCTACTTTTACGAAAGTTGCTGTACAAAGTGGGAAGAAGCTTGTAGCGTAGCTTCATGTAGGTTCTGGATATTTCTTCCACTTCTTCCCCAAAAGCCCAGGGTTCGGCATCATTGCTATTGATCATAGAATGTGCTCGGAACAGCGGGGAAAATGCACCTATGCTCATCCAGCGAGCATGTAAGGCTTTGGTGGCCTCTCCAGCAAAGCCTCCAACATCATAGCCGGTAAAAGCAAGCCCACTGATCCCCATGCTATTGACCAATCGTATTCCAGCTAGCATATGTTCTTCGGTGGAGAGATTGTCGCCAGTCCATACTGCCGCATAGCGTTGTACACCCGAAAAACCGGATCTGGTCAATACAAATGGGCGCTGATTAGGAAGGTTTTTAAGAGAACCTTCTTCGGTGCTTTTGGCCATTTGCATTCCATATATATTTCGGGATTTGCGGTGGGATGATGGATTTCCATCAAAATCAAATTCAATCAAATTCGGTGTAAACTGACCCCAGGAGGCAGGTTCATTCATATCTGTCCAGAATCCATCTACTCCTGCTTCTGTGTAAAAAGCCATTTTTTCCATCCACCACGCGCGCGTTTTGGGATTAGTATAATCTGGAAAAGCACACCAGCCAGGCCAGACTTGAGCAATATATTCTTTGCCATCTGGATAGTTAATAAAAAGACCTTGCGCTTTCCCTTCATCGTAAGGAATATAGCCAGGCTCAGTTTTGATACCAGGGTCCAAAATTACGATTACCCGAAAACCTTTCTCCTTAAGTTTGGCTATAAGTCCCTTTGGATCTGAGAATTTCTGCCCATCAAAAGTGAATACTTTGTAGTGCTCCATGTGATGGATATCTAAGTAGATCACATCAGCAGGCATTTTTTTGTCTCTAAATGTACTTGCTAAGGTCAGAACCTCCTTGTCAGGATAGTAGGAATACCGGCATTGTTGATACCCAAGCGCCCATTTAGGCGGTAGTTTCATTTTTCCTGTCAATTCTGAATAGCTACTGATAATCGCTGAGACACTTGGTTGATGAATGAAATAATAGTCCATATCCCCATCTTCAGCATTGAAATAAGTAAACCGATCGGTGGAAGCACCAAAGTTAAAAACTGTCTTATGGGTGTTGTCAAAATAGATACCATAGGCTTTTTCCCCATGTAAACCTATGTAAAATGGAATGCTGGTATATAACGGATCGTCATTAATTCCATATCCAAAATAGTCCGTATTCCAGTTAGTGTAAGCTCTTCCCCGGCGGTTTAGATTTCCGGTTTTTTCTCCCAATCCAATGAACTTCTCATTAGGCAGGAGTTCTTTGTAGCAAGTGACTTCAGTACCCAGCCAAGAGATCCCAAGGGAGTCATCTTTATTCAATAAAGTGCCGTCAGCATCGTAAAAAGTACAAATGCCATTCGTAAAACTGAATTGTAACTGGATCAATGAGGTGCTGAGATGAATTGTATCATCCTTTTCTTCTAGCTCAAAATCCACTGACTCAGCTTGGGCTACAATGGAGTATGGATTGGGATCAAAAGTCTGTTTTCTAGATGCCTGAATTCTGATAATTCCTTCTCTGATGACACTGATTTTGATTTGGGCTGCTGAGCTATGAGCGCTGAATCCTTGGTTAGTTTTTGACCAATTTTCTATTTTCCCTAATGGAGTATATCGGGAAGAAGAAGGTTGCTGGGGTGATTCTCGGAAGTTCTGGGACATGAAGTTGTTGCTCTTAAGCTAGGGAATGCTCCCCAATTTAGAACCAAAATCGGATCATAAAAAAAGGCGATTACTCAAAGCTTCTGGAATTTGATGCTAAACAAAAATACAATGTGCCGTATATGCAAAATTTGAATCTACTTTTATTCAAAATCTTTTAAAGAATCTATTTCTATCAGTTGTGTTTCCAAAATCATAAATTTTTATTGGTTTTTCGATCAAGCTTATTCTCAATAATATCAAAAAAATTTTCGAGGCTTAGCACACATCATAAATCTATGCAGTGCAACAGTGGAAAGTTGTGGCTCTGGCAGTGAGAAGATTTGCCGATCACTAAAGCCTACAATCCACACTTCATAGGGACGTCATCGGTCTTCTACTCCTTAAGGAAAGGATTTGAGGGGACTGGCATCATTGCGGATAATTATATTCCACTATGTTGAAATCGATTGCGGGCAAAGAAATGCTTTAGTGAGGTATATTTTAGAATTGGTTGTGGGTAATTATAAGTAAGGGATTTATATCTTTGAAGCCTAAGATAGAAATCGAACCCTTTTCGGGTACAATGAATTGAATTAAACAAACCTAATACGATATGAAATTTAAACCTGGAGTAAAATACGGTGAAGAGCTTAGAGATCTTTATGCTTATGCAAAAGAGAATGAGTTCGCAATGCCGGCAGTAAATGTGATCAACACCAACTCGGTGAATGCGGTATTGGAGACAGCTAAGAAGCTTAATTCTCCTGTGATCATCCAATTCTCAAATGGTGGAGCACAATTTTTTGCTGGAAAATCCCTAGCCAACGACAAACAGCAGGCAAGTATAGCTGGCGGTATCTCCGGTGCACATCATGTGCATTTGATGGCTGAGGCATACGGTGTACCTGTTATTTTGCATACAGATCATGCTGCGAAGAAATTGTTGCCTTGGATTGACGGCCTTTTAGACGCTGGTAAAGCTTATTATGCTACTCATAAAAGACCATTATATAGCTCTCACATGCTTGATCTTTCAGAAGAGCCTTTGGAAGAAAACGTTGAGATCTCATGCAACTACTTTAAAGAATTCGCAAAGCTGGAAATGGCTATTGAAATTGAATTGGGAGTAACGGGTGGTGAAGAAGATGGTGTAGATAATACAGACATTGATTCTTCTAAACTTTACACTCAGCCTGAAGAAGTGGCCTATGCCTATGAGCATTTGAAAGAAATCGATGATCTATTTACTATCGCTGCTGCTTTCGGTAACGTACACGGTGTATATAAGCCAGGCAACGTTAGCTTGAAGCCAATCATCTTGAAGAACTCTCAGGATTTCATCAAAGAAAAGCATGGGTTGACTGGAAAGCCATTGAACTTTGTATTCCATGGAGGATCGGGATCTACCGTAGAGGAGATCAGAGAAGCAAACAGCTATGGCTCTATCAAAATGAATATCGATACAGATATGCAGTGGGCATTCTGGGAGGGTATCTTGAATAACTACAAAAAGAATGAGGCTTATCTTCAAACTCAACTGGGTAGCCCAGATGGAGCAGATAGTCCAAATAAGAAATATTACGATCCTAGAAACTGGCTTCGTAAAGGGGAAGAGAACTTTGTAAAACGCCTTGAGCTTGCTTTTGACATGCTTAATGCCGTTAATAGGAATTAAACTTTCATTATCTTAAGAATTAAAAAGTCACCTGCAAGGGTGACTTTTTAGTTGTGGACAATGTGGTCGAAAATAGTTGGTGACATTGGTTTTTAAAATTTCTGTATTTTTTAACTCTACAGGAATTAAAACAAACTTAGCCTAGAGTCAAGGACGGATGCCATCTTATTAATCTTTAAAAACTGTAGCTTCTATCCAGGATTAGTTATTTGCTTTGACGTTCTCGATTTCATCTTGCAATTGTTTCAATTGATTGGCTGCGGTTTCATTGTCTGGTTCCAGTTCTATGACACGTTTAAACAGTTGAATAGCACGATCTTTTTGGTTATCAGCCATAAGAGCTTCACCATAGCTATGAAGCACATTTGGTGAGTAAGGAAATATCGCCGAGTTGATCTCAAATGTCAGTAATGCCTCTGGCAGTCGACCAGAATATTTAAATACATAGCCTAGTGTATTTAATTCTTTTTCTTTCCCAACCAACCTGTAAACATTGTTGAAGTGAGTTTGTACATGTCTATAAACCGAATCCAGTGGTTCTGACTCAAATAATTCAAGAAGGTATGTAGCAGCCCTGTAATTAGGTTCAGATGCATAGCCTAATGCAATCTGAGCTAAATCTGTTTCCAGATCATTGACTGGGAACTCGACAATCCTTGAGAACTCTTTTCCCTCTTTTTTGAAAATGAAAGTTGGTACTCGATGAATTAATTTTCCCTTTTCCTCTCCGTTTGGCCCTTGTTTATAAAGTTCTTCCCCATCATAAAGTGCAGTGAATTTTAACTGGCTTTCCTCAAGACCGAGCTCTTTCCAAAGTTTGATAAACTGTGGTACCCAGCGCTTGCTATCCCCACACCAAGTCCCGAGAAATATTTCAACTTCTGAATTTTCAAATGCATTTTTCCAATCTGTATTTTTTCCAGAAAGGTTGAATAAACGTTCATTCTCAACATACCAAGTTTGATAAGAGCTATCAGATTTAAGGGTTTCTAGCTTAAATTCCCCTGCCAAATGTTTATCTCCGGCAGCATTGATATAAGTCTTTGGGGTTTGTGCCAATAGAATGGATGAAAGAAATAAAAATAGCGTGATTAGAAAATAGTTCTTCATGAGGTATTATAAGATTGGAACTGAACAAAAATCTAAAATAATGCAAAAAGTCCAAGCTGATGAACTTGGACTTTAATTTTTCTAATTTTTGGGTCAATTAAGTAGATAGGATCTTCGCTACACGGAAATCATCCTCATCCACCGATTTATCATCGACAATCGCTTTCTTGATAGGAGTGTAGACTACTTTGTTATTGATCAACCCTGCCATCACATCATATTTGCCCTGAAGCAAGCCTTCTACAGCCGCTACTCCAAGTTTGGAGGCAAGTAGGCGATCATAAGAACTAGGGGAGCCACCACGCTGCAAATGCCCAAGAATAGTTACCTTGATATCGTAATAAGGAAGGTGCTTTTTCACCAGAGAAGCAATTTCAGTAGCTCCACCGCTTTTTCCGCCTTCTGCTACGATCACAATATTGGATGCTTTTTTAGCTTTTGTTCGTATTCTTAATTTGTCTACCAAATGCTCGATAGGCATTTTTTTCTCAGGAATCAAAATAGCTGCTGCCGCACTACCTATGCCTGCATTGATCGCAATGAACCCTGCATCTCTTCCCATTACTTCCACGAAGAAAAGTCTATCATGAGAAGTGGCTGTATCACGAATCTTATCTATCGCCTCTATGGCAGTATTACAAGCGGTGTCAAAACCGATAGTAGAATCTGTACCCGAAAGGTCATTATCAATGGTGCCTGGGAGGCCAATCGCAGGAACTCCATATTCCTTATAGAATAAGTGAGCTCCAGTCAACGACCCGTCACCACCAATCACTACCAATGCATCTATCCCATGTGTTTTCAGATTTTCAAAAGCAGTTTTTCTGCCTTCTGGGGTTCGGAATTCAGCACTTCTAGCGGATTTCAGAAATGTTCCGCCACGCTCAAGTACATGTGTAATATGCTTTGAATCTAGCTTTTTGATATCATTCATGATCATACCTTCGTAGCCGCGGTAGATTCCATACATTTCTATGTCATAATACAATCCCGCTCGTACTACGGCACGGATTGCTGCATTCATTCCGGGGGAGTCTCCTCCAGAAGTTAGAACGCCAATTTTTTTAATGGTTTTAGGTTCCATTTTTTAGGTTTGGGTGAAGGCTTTAAACATAAGTTCGGCAGAAGCCGGGTTTGTTGCCAAAGGGATGTTGTGCACGTCACAAATCCTCATTAGCATTTGAACATCTGGCTCGTGAGGATGCTTATCAAGAGGGTCTCTGAAGAAAACAACCATTGCAAGTTCTTTCTGTGCTGCCATTGCCGCAATCTGAGCATCACCTCCATACGGGCCTGAGAGCAATTTCTGAACTTCAAATCCAGCTTTTTCAATATGAGAACCAGTGGTGCCAGTAGCCACCAAATCTACGTCTGCCTGATGCAGTCTTTCGCGGAATCCACTTAAAAAATGAACCATGTCGGCTTTTTTACCATCATGGGCTATAAGAGCTATTTTCATCGAGTTTTAGGGTAATAGGTTCATGCCAAAGTTAGGAAAAAATATTTCCCTGATTGGTCGACTGATGTTATTTAAAGGCTACTTACATGTTAGGTTCAAATTAGATTTTCCAAATAAAGCAAGAAGGTATAATCCAAGGCCAACTCTTTCAGGGAATTGAATCTTCCTGAAGCTCCTCCATGTCCAGCATCCATATTGGTATGGAGGAAAAGAAGTTTAGAATCAGTTTTCATTTCACGGAGTTTTGCTACCCATTTGGTGGGTTCCCAATACTGCACCTGGCTGTCGTGAAGTCCAGAAGTGATCAGCAGGTTTGGGTAATCTTTTGCTTCCACATTATCATATGGTGAGTAGGAAAGCATGTATTCGTAATATTCTTTTTCCTTGGGATTTCCCCATTCCTGAAATTCCCCGGTAGTCAGCGGAATGCTTTCATCAAGCATAGTAGTTACCACATCTACGAAAGGCACAGCCGCAATCAGACCATTGAATAGATCAGGCCGCATATTCATTACAGCTCCCATCAACAAACCACCGGCACTTCCACCCATGGCATACAAATGCTCTGATGAAGTATATTTCTCAGCGATCAGATGTTCTGCACAAGTGATGTAATCAGTGAAGGTGTTGCGCTTTCTCAGCATTTTCCCATCTTCATACCAGATGCGTCCCAAGTCTTCTCCGCCACGGATATGTGCTATCGCAAAGACGAAGCCTCTGTCCAATAAACTTAAGCGGCTGCTGGAGAAATATGCATCCATGCTGAAGCCATATGATCCATAGGAATAGAGTAGGAGAGGATTTGAACCATCGGGAGAGAACTTATCGATTTTGTAAACCAGAGAAATCGGTACCATAACTCCATCTGGAGCCTTAGCCCATATCCTGGCAGAAGTGTATTCAGAGGCATCATATCCTCCAACGATTTCTTGCTGCTTGAGCAAAGTCTTTTCCTTAGTCACCATATGGTAATCGAAGGTACTGGCAGGAGTTACCAATGAATTATATCCAAAGCGAAGTATGGAAGTGTCAAACTCGGGATTGGTACTGATCCAGGCGGTGTATGTTTCATCGTCAAATTCCAAGGAGTGCCCAGCAGTACCATCCCATGGTTTGATGTTGATATTGCAAAGCCCATTTGATCGTTCTTGCACAACTAGGAAATTGGAGAAAATATCAAAGTCTTCTAAAAGCACAGTCTCGCGGTGTGGAATCACATCCTCCCAGTTTTCTAAAGTTGGATAAGTGATTGGGGCTTTTACCAGTTTGAAGTTCTGAGCCTCATGGTTGGTTCTGATCCAAAAGTGATCCTGATAATGATCTGCAGCGTATTCCAAAAATGGAACTCTAGCTTGAAGTAGGGTCAACTCTCCACTGGGATTGGCTGCATCAAGAAATCTCATTTCTGAAGAAATGGTACTTTCTGAATGGATGAGGATGTATTTTTCGGATTTTGTTTTATGGACTACACAGGAGAATTCCTCATCCTTTTCCTCAAAAATAAGAATGTCATCTGCGGTAGAAGTGCCCAATTTATGCGAATAAATCTGATAGGAGCGAAGTGTATCAGGATCTTGCTTGGAGTAAAAGAGCGTTTGATTATCAGCTGCCCAAGCAAAATTTCCTGTGATGGCAGGAATATGATCAGAGAGGATTTCACCTGTTTCAAGATCTTTGAAATGAATCTCATAGATTCTTCTTCCCACTTCATCTGCTGCAAAAGCCAGCGTTTTCAGATCGGAAGAAGCTGCTGTGCCGCCTACCTGATAATAAGCTTTGCCTGCTGCAAGTAAATTGACATCAAGAAAGATCTCTTCCTTGGCATCCAAACTTCCTTTTTTCCGACAGTACAATGGGTATTCTCCACCTGTTTCGTATTTAACATACCAGTAATAGCCGGATTTGAGGTAAGGAACACTTTCGTCGTCTTCCTTGATTCGTCCTTTCATTTCATGAAATAACCTTTCCTGAAATTCTTCAGTTGATTTTAGGCTTGATTTTAAGTATTCGTTTTCAGCATTTAGGTATTCTATGACTTCAGGATTTTCCCTGTCGCGCATCCAGTAATAATTGTCAGTGCGCTGATGACCATGTGATTCTAAGAGCTGAGCTATCTTTTTGGCTTTGGGTGCCTTCATTTTCTAGAGTATTTAAGCTTGCAATGTTAAGGAAAAAATTGGGCGTTGAGTTCTATTTTTTGGAGGAAAAAGACACTTCAATTGCAGTTTTGTCCATTAAAAATGTATTGGAAATAGATGTAGGTCTTGGATAGAAATGTTTTTTTTGAAATATTCAGTGAATAATTCAACCATTAACCAAATTTCTATGGGATTTCTGAAAGAGTTTAAAGAGTTTGCTGTCAAAGGCAATGTAATCGATCTGGCAGTTGCTGTGATTATAGGTGGAGCTTTCGGTAAGATTGTCGCATCTTTTGTGAAAGATATCGTAATGCCACCAATTGGAGTTCTGCTTGGAGGAGTCAGCTTTACTGATTTGGCTATCGTGTTAAGGGAAAGTAGTGTGGGCCCCGCTGGCGAAGAACAGGGCCCTGTATTGCTTACCTATGGTATTTTTGTCCAAAATGTTGTCGATTTCGTCATCATTGCTTTGGTTATTTTCATAGCTGTGAAGGGGATCAATAGGTTGAAGAAGAAAGAGGCTGCAGCTCCAACCCCTCCGCCACCTGCACTTTCCAAATCGGAAGTTTTGTTAGAAGAAATCAGAGATCTCCTGAAAAAAGATAAAATATAAAAAAAGCGGCTTAAGCCGCTTTTTTACTTTCTGTCATTATCTCTTCGCCGTTGGTATATATGTCTGGCAAATTCCCTTGACAAACCATTCAGTTGGATAATTTGATTATAAGTGATAACACTGGATAAATCTTCGACAAACTTTTCTTCGTCCACAATCATTTTTCGCTCAATCTCGAATTTTCTTGCGATCCTGGATTTTGCTTCTGACTCCGATAGTTGAATGTCTTTAACTCTGCCCAACTCAAACATTTCTTTGAGATTTTTTTCTCTAGCATCGTTATAAACATTGAATATTGGCCAGAATTTTTGTGCCTGTTCCGGTTTTAAATCCAATCTAGTCGTAATAAATGCTACTCTGGCAGCTTCTAGTTTTTCTCGGTCATATCCTCCTTCTGTGCGTTGGGCAACAGCAGTCCCTATAGCTAAGAAAAGCAAGAGTGCTAAACATGTATATTTTTTCATATTCTTAATACCAATTTTGATCATTTTCATCCACAAAATCCACTTCATAAACCATTTCTTCCGCAATGATCTGATCCAGAATTTCTTCTGGATTATCTACCATGGCAAGTACATCTTCTGCAGTCCAATATTGACTGTCAATATAGAAATTGACTTCTTCATCCATGGATAGTGATTCAACCTGTGAATTGGAAGCATTGAATTGCCAGACTCCTAAACTTACGACCAGTATAGCGGCAGCTGCTGCATATTTTATCCAATAGATAGATCTATGAGGCTGTGTCCTTTCTAATATCTGGTCAGGTAGACTTTCGAAATAACCTTCTGGTGCCTTGAAATCCTTAATTTTCGGAAGTTTTTGCATGGTATAAGTTTAGACTGGGTTGAGAGTCAATAGTTTATTCTTTAGATAAGGAATGTTCGATTTTTTTCACAGCATGATGATAGCTGGCCTTAAGAGCTCCTACACTGGTACCGGTAATCTCAGACATTTCTTCGTAAGTAAGCTCTTCCTGATATTTCAGATGAAATACCAGTCTTTGTTTATCAGGTAGCGTTAGCAAAGCTTTTTGTAGTAACCGATGGATTTCGTCTCCGTCGATATTTCCTGGCTGATCAATATAGGATTCCAGTTTCTCCTGATGATCATCAATAGAGAAGAAGAATCGCTTTTTCTTCTTTTCTAGGAAACTCAACGATTCATTTGTCGCAATTCTATACAGCCAAGTGAAAAGACTTGATTGCCCTTGAAACTTGCCGATGTGGTGATGAGCCTTTATAAAGGTGTTTTGGGTGATATCATCCGCATCTTCATGAATCAAAACCATTCTTCTAACTACATGGTATACTCGCTTTTGGTAAGTCAGGATTAGCTGCCTGAAACCCATGTCCCTAGTTTTGGGATCTTGTATGAGTTCGAGGATTTCCTGATCACCATTTTTCTTCATTAGCCTTTTAGACCCAATTTAGAGAAAAGGGTTTATAGGAACTGAAAAAATAAGCCTTAAGCCTTGATTTACAGTAGGAAAAATATTTTATGGTTTGACTGGTAATTAAATTTCGAGGATATAATCCAGGATACCTGCATTCTTGCCTTTTGGTCTAGTCACTAACAGTGGAATGCTGTCATTGTACTGAATCAAACGTTCAGCCATACTTCCTATGAAGAGAGCAGTGGCAGCAGTCCTTCCTTTTGCCCCAATAATAATCCCGTCAGCATCAATTTCCTTGGCTTTTGCTACTATTTCCTCCACAGGATCATCGTTGACATCTTGGGTATAGACGGGAATGATCTTGTTGCCTTTGGTATCTATTTTACGGATGAATTTTTTGTAATTGATCTCCGCGTGCATGCGCATGATCTGGGTAAATTCTTCGTAGGTTTTTCCGGTATAATGGTAGCCGGATGGCACAGTGAATACATTCTGACATACAATTTCAAGTCCTCCATGCTTCTCGGCAATCATTATTGCCTCCTCTAGGGCATCTTTAGAATAATCTGAGAAATCACTTGGAACCAGCAAACGCTTCATCTTGGTGGCAGATCCTTCCGGTACAATCAGTAGCGAACAGCTTGCTCTCCTTGCTAGTCTAGTGGAAGCCACCCCAGTACCTGGTAGGTGTACTTTTCTGCCAATTAGGATCATGTCTGCTGACTTTTCCTCGGCAAGTTTTAATATTTTCTTTGAAAGAGAACCTTCTTTCACTATGTAGTTGAAAGAAATTCCTTTGGGATTTTTGAAATGCTCTGTGACCATTGCTTCCATGGCTTCCTGTCTTTCGTTGACCATGTTTTCAACCAAATTCGGAAATTCTTCCAGCACCTCTTTTGGGATGCTAAGGTTCTTAATCACATTTACGAAATAGATTTTTTTGGTTTGATTGACCTGAGCTATAAAAGCTGCATGCTGAATCAAGGTTTGATCCAATGAAGTCTGATCCAGGCAAACAACCATTTTTTTAATCAAATACATAAAGCGCCATTGATTTTAGAAATGCAAATTTACGAGTAATACGAGTAAAACTCTGGGTATTAAGTAAAATAAAATTTCGAATAAATCGGTATTTCATTTAATTGTTGCTTATCTAGCTTTGAGGTAGATATTAATCTGAAATATTATTCTGAGATAAACTATTGAACTTCAAAATTTTTCATCTTCTTCAGGATACATTATCGGAATCATCCTCCAGATTTGCCAACTCACCGTGTAATAAATCGTATATTTGCAGAGTCCGGGCCGCTGACATGTTCAAACTTCACAATTATCAATTTACCGAGTGAAGCCCTTCCCAAAAACAGGCCTCACCCCGATGCATATCGGGGCCTCGATTCGCAAGAGTCAGGATAACGGTGGAAGTTTGCGGTTAACAGGCAGCTCAAATCTTGTCTTATAGGAGGTTTGCAACACTCTAAGGCCCGGATTTTTTTATTCTATTTTTCACCCATTCCCATTCTTCCTTTCCCACACCTATTATTTTTGACCAAAATAGGTACAATCCAAGAACCAATAAGCTGGTTACTATGATGTTTAAAATTGGAGAAAGCGAAAAGAATGATAGATATCCAGGACCGCAAGCCGTAATACCGACGAAGATTATCTTCGCTGTTTCTTTTGAAAAAGGATCAAAGCCAAGTTTGATTTTGAGAAACAAGTATTTCACCAGATTGAATAAAAACATCACCGCTACCGAAGCCATTGCAGCTCCTTCGATTCCATAAATTGGAATTAGTAGGTAATTCAATCCAACAATTAAGACACTCATACCGATTGTAGCGATCAGATTGAAGCGGTAATGCTTGGAGAAAACCAGGATTTCGCCGTTTACTGAGAATGCCACGTCAAAGAGCTTTCCCAAACCAATCAATACGACCACATATTTGCCTGCTTCATAGATTTCCCGATTTGGAATGAAGTGATATAAAGAATCGAGATTTGACCAAAGTCCTATAAATAGAAGCAAACAGATATAGAGTTGACGGTTTGAAACTTGCTTATATAACTTATTGATTTCCTCGTGATTGCCTTTGGCAAAGTGATCCGCAATTACTGGCATCACCACTTGGGAAATGGCTCTTCTAGGTAATTCGATTACCAGAGCCATGCTAAAAGCAATTGTGTAAATAGCATTTGCCTCTAAACTGATCATGGAGCTCACCATGATGCTGTCAATCTTCATAATTAAGGTCGATGCAGCTGTAGCTAAGAAGGTAATAAGGCTGAACTGAATAAAGGATGTTCGCAAACCTTTTGGAAAAGTATTCCAACGGAAGTCTAGTTTCAAAACTCCAAGCCAAAGCAAATAGACCAAAACTCCCAATAAGGCGAATCCATACACTGCCACTAAGCCTTGCATTACTTGTGGGAAAGTGATCCATTTTAATAAGTAGGCTCCAACAAGAACCCCTGTGAGTAAGCGCAGAAACACTTCCCGAACGAGGGTAGGGACGGCTACTTTCAAAAATGAGCGACTATAAGCATCTAAAATGCTACTTAGTAAAGCAAATATGGTGATCAGCAATACGATCCCTAAAAAGTCAATCACTTCAGGAGAATTAGCTGCAAATAAGTCAATGATTTGGGTTTTGAACCCTAAAAATATCAAGCTCACTACAGCAAAACCGATAAGCGAAAAGGCCAAGCCATAACTCAGAAAAGCTGATTGATTGGATTTGAGTTGAGGAAAAAAGCGAGTGATACCATGCCCAACTCCAAGCTGAGCAAAGGGCACGAAGAGTAAACCTAGATCCTGTATCGTACGAAAAGTCCCTAGCTGGGAGGCATCTAACGCATAAGGGTAAAGCCAAAGGACATTAACATATCCTATGACGACGCCCAGATAAGAAAAAATGGTGGTTTGAATACTCTGCTTGGCTACTTTGCCCATGAGCTTAAAAGTATCAAAAAACTAGCATTAAGAGATTGTTTCAGACAAAATTCAGGGTTTGGCACATTTGTCACAGCCAGCTTCAGTCTTTGATTTGAAAAAATACTTTTTCACTAAATAGGCCAAAGCTGCTAAAACTATTACACCAACTAGGATTTCCTGCCACATATTACGATAGAATTTGATAGACCAGAAGCGCTGATACGTATGCCAGAACGGTCATGTACACTGTTTGAATCAACGGCCATTTCCATCCTTTAGTTTCCCTATATACTACAGCAAGTGTACTCATACACTGCATAGCAAAGGCATAGAAAACCATTAATGAAAAGGCAGTTGCTTTATTATATACTTTCTCTCCTGTGGCTGGGTTGATTTGTTGATTGAGTTTTTCCCGAATCGTGAGTTCGTCTTCAGTGTCTGCACCTATGCTATAAATGGTTGCAATAGTCGAGACGAATACTTCGCGAGCCGCAAACGATGTAATTAAAGCAATTCCGATTTTCCAGTCGTATCCCAAAGGTCGAATTGCAGGCTCAATCGCTCTTCCCATAATACCAATAAAGGAGTTTTCAAGTAGAAGGGATGACGTCTCATTCACAATTACTGGAATTTCCTCAGGAGAAGCTTGAGTTAGTTTTACTTCACTCTCTGCACGGATCGCATCCATTCTTTCAGGAGGCCCATAAGATGCCAATACCCAAAGTATTACCGAAATTGCAAGGATTACTTTGCCCGCTTCGAAAACAAAAGTTTTTGATTTGCTATACATTGTTATTATAACATCCAGCCATCGAGGTGCACGATAAGTCGGAAGCTCGACCATCAGAAAGCTTTTCTCCTTGGTTTTTAGTATGTTTTTCAGGAGCAATGCTGTAAATAATACACCTATTACTCCTAATAAATAAAGTGATAGCAGTGCTAGGGCCTGAAGGTTCACAATACCAAATATTCGCTCATTTGGTACTACTAACCCAATTAGTATCACATAGACTGGCAAACGCGCAGAGCAACTCATCAAAGGAGTTACCATGATGGTGATGATTTTTTCCTTCCAGTTTCCAATATTTCTGGCAGCCATTACCCCCGGGATAGCACATGCTACACCTGATACTAGTGGAACAATACTTTTGCCATGAAGTCCAAAGGGGCGCATCCATCGATCCATCAGAAACACAACTCTGGACATGTATCCAGTGTCTTCGAGAATAGCCAAGAATCCGAAAAGCATAGCTATCTGAGGAATGAAAATCACCACACCTCCTATACCCGGTATTATTCCTTCAGTAACCAAGCTAGACAAGGGGCCTTCAGGAAGAAGATTTGAAACTGAGCCTGCAAGCTCTGCGAAAAAACCATCAATCAGATCCATAGGGACAGAAGCCCATGCAAATATTGCCTGAAAGATAATGAGGAGAATACCTCCAAAGATTAGATATCCAAAGACTGGGTGCAGTAAGATTTTATCAATTCCAAATTCCTTTTTTACATCTGGGGTTTTTACTACGGCTTTTTCAACTATTGTGGTTATGAGTCTATATCGAATCTTAGTCTCCTCAAGCTGTGCTTTTTCTAAATCAAAATTACTTTCGGCAAGTTTTGCCTTTATCCAATTCCTGTCATCCAATGAGATGCTCTTGTCTTTTTCTCCAAATCGGAGCATTTGATATGCCTGATAGGAATTAGAAAATCCAAATTTGGCTTTCACTTCAGCGAGTAAGGTTCCTGAGACAACCTCTTCGATGTTGATGAAAGATGATTTTTTGCTGAAATTTTGTTGATGAATTAACTCACGAATTTGATCCAATCCTTTTTCTCCGCGGGCATCCGTACTCAGAATGGGGACACCAAGTGCTTTGAATATTTCGAAACTTTTGATCGCGATGTTCTTTCTGGTGGCTATATCAGCCATATTGAGTACCAAAGCCAGATTAAGCCCTAAATCGATCAGTTGAGTAGCCAAGAAAAGACCTCGGGAAAGTTGGCAGGAATCGATTACCATTAATACAAAATCCGGTTTTTCTTCATCGCTCAGCTGGTTCAATACCCGGTGTGCAATGATTTCGTCTTCGGAATTTGGATAGAGACTATAGGTGCCTGGCAGATCAATAATTTCATAACTGCTCCCATGGTATTGCATCGAACCAGTCTTTTTATCAACTGTTACTCCTGGATAATTTCCGATTTTTTGGTTCAGCCCAGTGAGCTGGTTGAAAATGGTAGATTTCCCAACGTTCGGATTTCCGATGATAGCTATTTTTGGTGATTTTACTTGGGAAGGAATTGTGGACTCATTCATGAAATTCAGAGCAATTGTACTTCTATGAGTGAAGCTTCGGTTTTTCTTAAAGCAAGTATGGTTTCATCAAGTTTGAATGCCATAGGTCCTCCTATAGGTGCAGCGTGTTGAAGAATGATTGTTTTTCCAGGCAAAAACCCAAGTTCCATCAAATTGATTTTCAACGGAGAATCTAAGATTTCTTGGATAATTGCTGCCCGGGTGACAGGGATAGAATCAGCTGTTATGAACATAGGTTTGTACTGGTCTTTTGACCGAATGCAAAAATAGAATTATTTGGAATGAATCTAAAGAAAAATAAAGAAGATTTTTATCATGTTTTTAATCCCCTAATTCATTTAACGAATAGCTCCTCGTGATTCAGACATATTTCCTAGCCGTCTATCATTGAATTCAAAAGATCAAGCTGATGAGCTGATTCAGTTAGGGAATAACAATTATAAGGCAGGCTGAAGTATTTGCCCTAGTTACTTAATTGGAGTAGATAATGGTAAAAAATAATAAATTTTACTAAAATTCTAGGTCTAATCAATAGATTTTCAATGTATTATACTGGTTTTTTTTTTGAATATTTTTTTAACTTCATGAGCCCTTTTTAACTTTTAATTGTTTGAAGTTGATTTTTATTACGTAGGTGAGGATAGCAATTTTTGTCTCAAAGGGCATCACAAGTTTAAACACTTTTTATTATGGAAAAGGATCAACTCGAATCTCTATTGTCCAGCATTTTTGGACATCTTAGTACAGACAAGACGAAGGATAAAAATCAATGGGAGGAAGGAATATCTCTATTGGCAAAATCACTTCTTATCCAAGACAGCTCTGAAATCCAAGCTGAATCATTTAGTTTCGAGCGATCAGAAATTTTTTTTCAAGATCGAATTCCAAAGGAGAAAATTGAGCTAATCCGTAGAGAAGCAGCAATAGCCAATGATAAAGGATCTACAAGTACGCCTGCCAAAGAGGCCATTGATCCCACTAGTGAAAGACCTTCTGCTGGGGGGGCTCGTAAACCTAAGCCCGCAATAGTAGAGGAGCCCAAATTAAAGGCGTTTGTACGTGAAGTCCCCGTAAGAAGTACTCAGATTCGTGCCAGTGTTCCGGCATGGGCGGCTGGGGCTAAAGTAGAAAAATCAATTGGTCCTTTGATCCAAAAAGATGGCAGGATTATAATTATTGATTTCTACAAAGTCACCAAACTCATCGGTATTTATCAGCAAAATAGTAACCTTCCAGTCCTGTTGTTCAAGGCATCTTTCCAATATTCAAAAATTCAACCCGTCAATGCTCCGCCAATAGAGGTTTCGAAAAACTATGATGTAGTAGCCGGTAGTTTTTATATACGTGCTGACATGCTTGCATCCAATGCTCCAAATACGAGGTATGCAGGGCTGAAAGTCAAAGACGGTAAAATACAGTTAAGTGCAAATCCAGTCTTGCAAGGAGAAAAACTAGTGTTGGCGGCCAACACAACAGTTCAGGTACAATTGGATGTGGATCAGACTCCTGATGCAGTAGATTCTAAAAAGAAACACGGTAAAGATGCTTTTGAAGCAAAGGTGCAAAACCCCGGCAGTTTAAAATTTTCATTTACAGGAGCATCCAAAGCACAAATTGCAGATAGTGGTCCAGCTCAATGGTCTGTTTATGGGCAAAAGGCATCTTTTAGCCGTCTTAATAAAGTTCCGACCTACAGCACCCAGCTATCCAGATTATTGATTCCTTATAGTTGTTCTGCAACAGAATTTATTCCAAAAAAGCAACAAAGCCCATTTGTTGAAATACAGGAATCGGCTCCGGTTAGTAGTTCATGGTGGGCAATTCCTGCGGCAGAACTGGACGTAACGGCTCCTTTAGAAGTAGCAGGTTCTGGGGGAATGCTGCAAGAATTGAAAACTGGATTGAAGTTTAGTTGGAAAGGTCTTCAGGGTAAAAATCTGAAATTGGAGAAGCCACAGGTTCTTGTTGAAAACAGTAGAATAGGAATTACGGATTTGGTCTCTAATGGAGAAGGAGCTTTTCAGGAAATTGATCATTGGAAGGATGATCTTAATACATACGGAACCTCTATTTCATTTGCACTGAATAAGGCAGCTATGTTTATGTACAACTCACTAGCGGAGGGTACAGAGATGCTAATTTCTTTGGCAAATACCCAGATCAAAGTAGATAGACCTCTTCAAGTAAATGGTCTTCCGGTAGCTGTCAAAACCAAGAATTCGGCAGTAGTAATGGCTGGAACTGATGATAAGAATTTAATTTATATACTCGATGATAATATCCTATGGGATAATAAGTTACCGTTTGATAAAGTTCCTGATTTTAAAAGCATTGCTATAGCACTTGAAAATGCACTTTTTACCCTTTCGCCGGTTAATGGCGCTTTAGTGTTTGGAGAATGTGATGCTAGTTGGAGTAGGATTATTAAAAGTCAGACTTTCCTAGTATTTGGCATGTTAAGCTATATGCCAACTCTACCAGATCCTTACGTAGCGAATTTGGGGATACTTAGTAGACAGTTTGGTAGAGATACTAGAGGTATTGAAAGTATCCAAAGTTGGTTGATATGTCAGATATCTCAAGAACCAGCAAATGAAAAAGTTGACGAGGTGAAGGTTAGTTTTCATTTTGGACCTGGTAATGCTAGTACCAATACTGCAGCAGCTGCCACCTCGGTTGTTTCCTCACCAAGCTTAATGGCAGTGAAACAATTGAAATCATCGGCAGTCAGGGTAGAAACTTTAAAATCGACAGCTGCAACTAAAGACAATTCTTTACCACCCTATGAAGATCAGCTTCTACCATTTACCAGACCTTTTGAAACCGATTACTTTGCCTTACTAGATGTAAGTTCCAATGCCAATCAATTGGGTGTCAGTTTAGGTTTATCTAGAGGTGGGCGCGTGACAACTGGTGTTGCAAGTAGCGTCAATGAGTCAGAGGCAACTATTTCTCAAACAGACAATCAGTTAATTTCTGTGGAAGGAATGGAAGTAATCGCTCAAGGGGCGATGACACGACTATTTATGATGCCTCAGGTAGCTTGGGAGCCCGTCATTAATTTGACTCCTCCTGGTGACAATAAACCTGGGGATCCCCCGGTTTATTTCAATTACTATCCCAATGATGGAGGCCCTACCAGATTGGTAAATAACCATCAAGAAAGAATTGCAATTTCACCTAAACCTCTTGTTGATTTTATATTAGAAAAATATCGGCAGAAGCAAACTCCTGTATCAGCATTGTTTACTCTTCCTTTTGGTCTAAAGGCGATGGCAGAGCTTTCTCATACTAATAATAAAGAGAGTATTAAACCACAGCTTGACCAAGTAAGTCCAAAATTTCCAAATGATTTGCAGGGTGGGATTCAGATTAGAGCTACGGCAGGTAATTATGGAAAGAAGTTCCTAGATGAAGCCAATAAGAATGATTTACCAATGTTCGCAGGATTTACTGTGCAACTAGCTAATGTATTTAAAGCAAATGGAACTGCCACGGGCGCAAGCACCCTAGGTGATAGCGTGACACAAATATTCAATGGGGAGTTTTTTGTCAATCAGGGTAATCCTACCAAAATTAATGAAAGGGGGGTGCCAGTCAGTAAAATTGACTTTACCGGGTATGGCGCAAGTACGTTTAGTAATTGGTTGAGTCCATCTGCAGAAATCGCTCAGACAAGTCAGGCTAGGTTTGACATCATGTTAGGTAGAACAGCGCATGAAGTTATTCAGGTTAAAAGTTTAATATATCCTTGGGGAATCCGGGTAGTTCGTACCATCACTATTTTTAGGACTAGTTCTGGCTTTATATATCGTACAGATAGTGGATGGCAACCGGAATCAGATGGTATTTTTGATTTTAGGGCAAAATTTATTGATGAATCTTTCCCTGGTGTTCTGAAAGAGGAAGCGAGGTATGAATTGCATCCTGGCACGTTGAGAGGCTTATTCAATATTACCAATATTAAAGAAGATGGTAGTGTTGCAGATTTTGTAACCTCAAATAATATTGCCATAGGTAAAAAATACATCAATGAAAGCGGGGATATAATAGTTAATAGTGAAACTTCAGAAGATAAATCTTACCTCGAACAACAAGTCAAATGTGTCGCTGTTTATTTTGACGCTGATGTAGCTGTAGAGAACTTAGTTCAAGGCCATAAAAATGGTAGAACTCCAGCTAAGAAAATATTAGGCTTTGTTCAATTGTCACCGCCAGGTATTCCTTTGACTCCTGCCCAGCAAAAAGCACTATTGGATAGTCAGGGTGGTTTGATGGGAGGTGATATAAATTGCGTAATGGATGTGGGCGGTTCCGGTCAATTGATGCAAATCAACCGCTTTGATATTTCGCCATCAGAAAAACCTGGAAATCCTTCTATTACCCCAATCTTTGTAGCTTCAACTCGCGGATCAGTCTTACTTCCAAAAGATGGTAGTTGGAGTATGGTACAGCACGAAACCGGCTCTGGAGAGGTAACGCCTCTGCCTGAACATGTACCTATTCCATTAATTCGAATTGGAACTTGGGTGAAAGAGACGGTAGTAAGCCAAGCACAAGTAAATAACAATCTGTTAAGGCTTGCCCATCCTAATGAGGTTCTTAGAAATCCAGTAGCTGCCACCATCAATTATGGCTTTCTCCAAAGTACGGCTACTCAAAAAGCGCTTTTCCTAACTCCTAGCTATAAAAAGGGAATTGGAAAAATGATGAGTAAGACGCCACCGATTTTTTCTGATGCTTACAAATTGATGAATGGCAGCAGCATTTTTCCAAATGTCGGAGATGCTTATTCTAATTTTGGAAAAGCCATTGCTTTATTAGATGGGATAGATGAAGATGGTAATAGCGTGGCAGCTTTTATAGAAAATGCTGCTACCGATGGAGGCAGGAAAGTGTTGGAGTTGATGGAGATTACCGCCAAAGAAGAAGCTGGACAAATAGTTGATAAAGGGTTTAAATTACTTTCTGGAGAAGCAAATAGTGCTCTGAATAAAGCCTTGGCATTTGACATTCCAAATTTTGATCCGCTATATCTGGTCGATATGGATGCTTTGAAAATCTATATTGAGTATAAGGCTGAGCAAATGAAAAATGGCTCTAAGCAATATGTGGATTCAAAGCTCAATTTTGATGTTGATTCCTTTGCTGGTGACTTAGCGGATACATGGAAAAGTAAGGTCAATAATGTGGCCATGGTGGTTGATTTGGGTTCATTTAAACGCCTCATGACAATCAAAGGCAATTTTGATGCTGCTAAAGGTAAAGAATCAGGGTATGCTGGGGATAAAGATAACGCAGGCCCACTAGATGGGATACCACTTCCTGAAGTAGAGTTTAGTGACGCTTTGCAGCCTGTCATTGAATTATTACAAATATTGGCAGCCTTGAGTACTGGGGATTATGGAGCAGTGATGAGAAAGGGGCTTCAAATAGCCATGAGTAATGCAGGTGAGATTTGGGAATATAAGTTCGAAGCAACTAAAGAGATTCCGCTTATCCGCTTCCCACCAGAAGATTCTGTTTATAACTCTCCTCAATGTCCGTTGAGATTGGAAGCAGGACTTGCTTTAGGTGTGTATTTCAATGCTGCATTGAAAGTAACCACTGATCCTTCACAACTTTTGCCAACGGCCGGAGGATTTGTCCAATTCAACGGAGGTTTAGAAGTCATGTGTGTGACGGTCGGCGCAGCTACTATTTACGCAGTAGGATCAGTAGAAGTAAAGATAGCCTGTGATACTAAGATTGGACCTAGTCTGAGGTTGAAATTTGGCTTTGGTGCCAATATCTCCGTGGGACTACCAGTAGTAGGAAATGTCAGTGTGACTTACATGGTAGGTTGCGAAATGTACGCAGATGCCAATACTATTGAGATCACAGCTTTTATGCTATTCAAAGGGCACGCAAACCTATTGGGAGGTATTGTCAGCGTTACTATATATATCGAAGCAAGTGGTACAGTGAAGCGAATATCAAGTCCAGAAAGGACGGATTGTACAGCTTCAGTGACCTTCGGGCTAGATATCAGCATCTGCTTTGTTATCAATATCAACTTTGAAGAAACCTGGCAAGAAAGCCGTCAGATAGCTTAATTTTTTACCTCAAAAATCAAATTATGGAACCTAGAAGATTAATTTCCTTAATGACTTTTCCTCAACGTTTTGACGGAAATATATTGACAGTTAACATAGTGATTGTCCCACGAAACGCGAATCCATTTTCGGATTGGGCATCGGGTTTGCCTAATCCGGCAAATGTCCCAGGATTTGCAAATTTTCAACCTGAATTTAGCTTTTCTATTGTCAGAGGGACAGATGATTTTCCGCTTGCCAATGCAACGGCTCCAAGCAGAATCCCAATTGTAAGATCGGTAAATGTGGTGCCAGCCGCAGATAAGGCTGCAATAATTCAAAAAGTTGCAGATGCTATGCCACTGCCGATTACGGACAATACTGACAAGCTGCCAGATCCTGTTCCCGTGGAGAAAAGCATTAAAACATACCTGCCTAGATCTTACCGGGAGAAATTTAATTTCACCCAACCCAGACATCCGAATGCAGTCACGGATGATAGTTATCACTGTGCTGTTCGGGACAAAATACCTACTATAAACTATCAGCCAAGAACCAGCTTGAGCTGGGGTAAAGTCTTTGCGAATATCTTACGACAACCGCTATTGGCCAAAGCTTGTGGGATGATCTATGAAGTTCAATTGGAAGTTGAAGCTGGGTGGTTTGAAGAGGGAGGCTATCTATATACGGATATTACCAATGATCCTTATGCATTAGCTCAAACTGCTTTATTGGAGGAAGTGGATGGACCGCTGATTAAGAGATATGCTGCAAAGATTCCTGCATTGACTGCGGGGACACCAAGACCTGTATTTGCTCCTGTTTTATTTCCAGTACTTTATAAGAAAGTTTCAGATGGGAGTGAGCCAGTTCCATTGGGGCCATGGGATGAGCTATTTATGGAAGCGCAAACCTACAATGATGGATTTGCCAAAATAGTACATGCGAATCAGCCAGTTAGTGGCAATTTATTGGAAGAAAGCCAAGACGAACTACCACCTCAATCTGACGCAGGTATTCGGTTAGGTTGGGATGATGAGCAAATACTGGTTTGGTACCTACGTCAGATGATTGAAAATCCCTCTGATCCTGGCTCTTTAAGCAGAATAGATGCTCCATTAGGGGTAATGGGGTATCATATTGACGTTAGGCAAATTGCTGAAGGAAATCAGTGGGAAAGTCTTAACAGTATTGAAATCAACGAGTCTGAAAATATGTTTGCCGGACAACTGGACTCCAGCAGCACAGAACTCCCATATCAGGTCTACCCCAATAAGATCAGCGGCCCAAATAGCGATCATTATTGGTTGCCCATGTATTTTGCTCATTGGATAGGCAAAAGTTTGGTAACTGAAGATCAGGATGCTCTTGAGATTTACAGAAACCATGAGGACAATGGGGGGCAGCAAAATGAGTTGCAGGATAAAAGAGTTTCCCAAAATAGGGCATTAATCCCTTCTCCATTGGCAACTGAGCTTCGTTATGGTAATTCATACGAGTTTAGAATTCGGATGACGGATATTTCAGGCGGGGGCCCTAACTTAAATGATGCTCCACTTAATGCTGCACCGAGTCCGGAAACCAGTGTTTCATTCAAGCGCTATGTGAATCCTGGTATGCTTAGAATAGAAAAGCCAATTGAAATCAGGAGTAATCTAAGGACTTATTTTAATGCCACGAATGAAGAGGAAACGCAATTTGATCCGAATCCAAGCTTAGTGATTCAGAGACCATTATTGGAGTATCCTGCTGTTGTTTTCACAAATAAATATCAAAGTATAGGTCAGGATCCAGTCCAATTATTAAAAGAATTGACATTTCAGGAAGATGGTCTTAAACCTGCATTACCCGATCCGGATGTGCAGCAAGTCAAGATACGGGTAGAGGTGAAGTCGCTTCGGATGGATACTCAATTGAGTCAAAATGGACGTGATAGTTTTATTACACTTTATGAAACGACAAGAGCATTTCCTGCAGACTTTGCAGGGACACTGAATGTCCCAATAGAATTTATTGACGTACCTGTTTTGAATCTGGGCGAGCTGGCTAATCCGTTTTTGAATGAAGACCTGCTCATTGATGATATCAATGAGATGGAGCAATTAACTTTGCCAACAGGAAGACATATTCGAATTTCACTTAGGGCAGAAGCTAGTTCAGATGGAGCGCCTGAAAGTTATTTTGGTTTTATCGATGACAATGAGGATAAGGATAGCCGGTTTGGGAAAGTCCAGCAATTTATGTTTTACAAGGAGCCGACTGCTGAACTGGATTTGTTACAACCTTTTGAGGCAATTCAGCCGGTTCAGGCACTGTTTTTAAAACCTGATAGGGTACCCACAATTAAGGAAAACATCTTATCATCTTTATTACGAAGGGATTCTGAAGAACAACAATCAGGAGTAGTAGAGCGACTCGCGAATGCGCTTGGATTAGAAGCAAAAGGATTAACCTTGGTTGCTCCGAAAGGAGAACGGGTTGCTTTTGGCTGTAATTCAAGAATCAGACATACGCTAGCTCCTGATGGAAGTTCTATAACTTTTGCCACTAAGGCAGATCTCTACAATCATTGGCTTGCTACCTTGAGTTACAAAATAAATAGAGATTGGGCATGGGATACGTTGGAAGATGTTGCTTTTGTAATTGAAAGAGAGTTTAAGTTTAGAAAAGATAGTATTTCAGAGACCAGAAAAAACACCTATTTAGGTGATATAGAATTAAAGCATACTGTCTCTTTTGAGGCCCTGCAAGCAGACCGATTCGATAGAGTAAACAGGAATTATACTAGGATAGTGTATATAGATGCTCTTGATCCTAAAAATGAATTGAAGCAAGGTAATGGAGATTTGAGATTTCCGGATGAACTCTGGGCTGAGTACAAAATCAAACCAAAAACAAAGGAAGGACACGCTGAAGCGGAAACGGTAGAGACTGATCAACTGACATTGCCAACAGTCCTTCCGCCTGTTCAGATCCCTAAGCTAGTTAGTGTGGGAATTGCCTTTTCTCTTTATGAACGTACTGATGATTACAGCTCGTCAGAAGCTAGGAAGAGATATCTATGGGTAGAATTTGATCAACCCGTAGAGAATCCTGATGATACGTACTACTGCAGGGTGCTCGGAAATGCTCCTGATCAATTGATTGCTAGTAATGAGGGAGAACAATTATTACCTCCAGAAGAAACTCCAATTAGTTTAGACCCGGAATTTACCAGGCAGATCATTCCTGGCCAAAGTGATGATAAAGCTGGTATTGGAGCAATGCAGCCTATGATACAAGCTACTGACAGTGACAGGCATTATATGATGCCCATACCACCAGGTTTGCATGCTGAAAGTGCAGAAATGTTTGGTTTCTTTACTTATGAATTCAGAGTAGGGCATGGCCATTGGCCAGATAGAGAGGATAATCTTTGGTCTACCGCCCAAGGTAGATTTGGAAGACCGTTGAGAGTAACAGGGGTCCAGCATCCTGCTCCAACTTTACTTTGCTCTCTCAATAGAAATGAGAATCATTTGTATGTAAGTGCGCCTTTTGCCAAGGCAGTACATAAAGGTAAAAATGTAACTTCAAAACCTCCTAGAACCAGTCTTTGGACAATGGTTTATGCGCAAGTTTTCCAAGCTGACGGAAGAGATCATCGGAATATTTTATTAGGTGAAATTGAAATGAAAATAGGAGTGAGAGTGAATACTGATTCTAAGCGTTTAAAGAAAATAAATGATTTGACACAGCAGGTATATTTCAAACCTACCCTTGGAGACTACACTACTGGAAGTATAAAGCTGAATAAAGCGGCGTTGCAATTAGGAAATCTGATAGCAAGTATAAAAGATGAACAACCTGTAGGAACAGCAATAGTCACATCGGAAGATATTGCTGAGAAATTAAAGTCTTTTGGATTACCAGAAGATAGTCCCCTCAGTGTATTAGTCGTAGAGGTTTTTGGTAACATTACTAACATTCATGACCATTTGTCGGATTTAAGAAATGCCAGAGCAAATACAGTTTCGGAAAGAATGGCTGAAGGATTAAAAGCTAAAAGAGCGGAAACAAATCTCATGTCAGATATTCAGCCATTGAGTAGAGGTTTAGGACATTTTAGGATTTTGAGGACTTCTCCCCTGACTAAGGTTCCCTTTGTATGCTGTCCAACATGTGAGTAACAAAAAACTAATTACTTAAAATACCTTTCAAGTCAATTGGAAGGTGTTTTTTTTTGGACTATTTTATTTGTGAGATTGTGATATAAATCACTCGGAGAAAAACCGTAGATTCTTAAATTCGCCATCTTTTATATATGATATGACAACAGAAGAATTAAAAGAAGCTTTACCAAATTTTACAGATCCTGCATTGCTAGAGCAGATTTTGGCTAAGGGTCAAATCATAGATTTGGAGGCCGGTAAAGTGCTTATGGAGCCTGGACAGTTTATTAAAATGGTTCCTATAGTCCTGGATGGCTCAATCAAAATATCCCGTATGGACGATGAAGGAAGAGAGTTGTTCCTATATTTTTTGGATGCAGGAGAGACTTGCGCTTTGTCATTGACATGTTGCTCCTCTTCAAAACCTAGTGAGATTAAAGCAGTGGTGGAGGAAGATGCCACTATTGTCGCCATACCTATTACCGCTATTGACCAATTCTCTAATGATTTTAAGCAATGGAAAGAATTTGTATCAAATACTTATCAAAGCCGTTTCCAGGAATTGCTTGTTGCACTGGACGCAGTAGCATTCAAGCGGATGGATGAGCGTTTGATGAGGTACATTGTGACTAGAATGAAGCAACTTAAGACCAATGAACTGCATACCACACATCAGGAAATTGCAAACGAACTAACTACTTCCAGAGAGGTGGTATCCCGACTTTTGAAGCAATTGGAGAGAAAGAAATGGATTGAGTTGGGGAGAAATGTGATCTATATTCGTGATGATTTTGAGGAGTTGATTAGTAAATAATCAAGGCATTACAAGCAGAGGGACTTTAGAATGAAAAACCATTTGTATGGTTTGACTGCGGCTGAGAACCTGTTCCCATAGGTTTTTATGTTCATGACACATTACAAGAATTACTTTTTCGTTTTCTTCTAAAAATTGGTCTAACCCCTCCACAGGTGTTTTAGCATAAAAAGTGTGGATTTTCACGGGTAATCCCGGATGATGTGTTGCTATGAAATCCTCTAATTTTTTGATTCCAGGTTCTTCTTCAAAGTCCGCAGCTGTCTGCACGTGGACGAATTCTATTCCTCGTCCCCATCTTATGCTCATATCTATAACCCAGTCGATAAACTTTTCTTCATGAGTCGCAAATTCTAAGGCTAGCGCTACTTTTCTTATTTCAGAAGCATTTGATTCTGTGGGAACAACCAAAACGGGGACAGACGATTCTCTAATAAGATTGATAGTGGTGCTACCAATCAATGCAACCTTAATACCACTTAAACCTTGAGTTCCCATCACGATCAAGGTAGCATTCATATCTCTTGCAATCCTAGCTACAGAAATAGAAGCAGTCCCCTCTTTGATAATTGTAGTGAACTTTAGTTTGGAGGTTTGATATTTTTCCAATGTCTTTTGCATCAGGGATTCAGCATCATTATGCATACTTTCCATAGCAATAGAAGCCTGTGAGGCAAAATCAAAAACGGCCTCTATCACATGAACTAGAATTATTTCGCCATCTTTTTTTCCTGCGAGAGCTAAAGCAAACTCTAATGCGTTTGTAGAATTGTCAGAAAAATCAATTGGGATAATTATTTTCATGGTCTCAGGTTTACTTATATTAATTTAGTCAATTGTAGAGGAATATTACCTATTCTATAGATGTAGTCAGAATTAATCTGCAACTAGAGGGTTCTCAATTTTCTTGAAAATATTTCCTGAGCATTAATCTATCCAAAACCAGTGTAACATTTGTCACTTCTTGCCTGAAGTATCACTGGTACTTTTGTAATGTTAAATTTGAGAAATTTATAATGGAAATTATTGTATTGGTAGGTTATGCAGCGGCAGTTATCATAGGCATAAGTTTGGGGCTTATTGGAGGTGGTGGGTCTATTTTGACTGTCCCCGTACTCGTTTACATTTTAGGTATTGATCCCGTATTGGCCACGGCTTACTCACTTTTTGTGGTAGGAAGCACCTCGCTAATTGGTTCTTTTACCTATATGAAGAAGCAACTGTTGGATTACAAGACCGCTTTGGTATTTGCAATACCTTCTTTTATCGCAGTTTTTTTAACAAGGAAATTTATTGTACCAGCTCTTCCAGATCCATTATTTGAATTAGGAGGTGCAGAGATAACCAAAAGCATTGGCATCATGGTATTCTTTGCGTTGATTATGCTGGCGGCATCTTATTCCATGATTAAGGGTAATGGAAAGTCTGATGCTGACGACGAAAGTGAAGTTAAGTTTAATATACCACTGATTGCAGTGGAGGGAGTGGTAGTGGGATTGATTACTGGCATAGTAGGTGCAGGAGGAGGATTTTTAATTATCCCAGCACTTGTGCTTCTGGCTAAACTTCCGATGAAAATGGCCGTGGGGACATCTCTTTTGATTATTGCAGCCAAATCACTAATCGGATTTTTAGGAGATGTTTCCAATCAAATAATCGACTGGAAATTGCTATTGATTTTTACTGGGTTATCTATAGTTGGAATATTCATCGGTAGTTCCTTATCTAAAAAAATTAATGAAAAAGCACTCAAAAAAGGGTTTGGTTGGTTTGTACTCGTGATGGGTGTTTATATTATCGCTACAGAGTTGATGTCAATGTAATACCCAATTTAGAATATACTATTGAATTTAATGCTGATAGAATATTCTGTAACCTACATTTATTAAAGCTAGTAGTCGATTTGGAAATCCAGTTGAATAGTTGAATACGTAACAAATTAGGGAAAGGGGTCAGTATTTGCTGATCCATTTTTTATTGTAAATTGACTAACCTCTGTAAACCATAATGTACCAAGTGAGCCATATTGCCAAGGGGATATAATAGCTTACAAAAACGACAAGACCGCATTCCATAAATGGCCTACGACTGATCATATGAAAACCATATAGCCATACTATTCCGTAGATTATCTCAAATATATTGACAGTGGCAAAAGCGTAGTGATATTGGGGCGCTACATTTCCTGGACATAGGAGTGAGAGCAATGAAAGCGCTCTGTATTCATCTATTTCTATGTAAGTCACTCCAGTTGAAGGTGATATGTAAACTAAAAGTCTAACAAGTTCTGGGAAAATAAATACTACTTCAGCAATAAGGGCAAACTGCCATAATTCTTTATAGGGTACTTTGTAGCCTATCAGAAATGCACCCAGCCAGAAGAGAAAGGAAATAACCGTGAATTTCCAAAGTAATGCAAAAGGTGTCCAGAGATAGTTAAGGGCATTGAAAATGTGGAAAATCATGAAATCACCTCTGGCTTCCAAATTGTTGTAATCTGGAATAGCTTCAAGAATTAACGTGTTGGTTAGATATCTGATCAGCAGAAACAAAAATACCAATACTAAAAAATAAACTCGTTTATCGAAATCAATTAGTTCTTTCAGACGTTGTCCTTCTGGAGTTAAAATTTTAGCCATTATTGTGATGAATCTTGCTCAAATCTAAAATTTTGTTTGGGAATACCTCTAATTTTGAGGGTTAAAAAGGAAGAAATATATGTTAGCACGAATCGCGATGATTCTTTGTTTTTGGTTTACTAGCCTTGGAGTTGCTGGGGCGCAGGAGGCAGAATCGGATTCTATGATCTTTGCGCCTTCTAAGTATTTATTGCTGGACAGGGGCCTTCAGTTTAGGATTACCAAGTCGATCAACAGCATGTACAATTTTGATTTCCCGACTGCTGAGCGGGACTTTGCTGTGCTTGCTATTCAGTATCCAGATCACCCCCTGCCAGAGTTTTTGGTTGCTTTGGGCTATTGGTGGAGGATCGAAGTTGATGTGTCCAATGAAAAATATGATGCAACTTTTGTCAAGTACTTGGACAGATCTATCGAAAAAGCTGAGGTGATGCTTGACGATGATGAGACTAATAAGGAGGCGGCTTTCTTTTTAGCAGCGGGATATGGATTTCAGTCTCGATTATATTCTGAAAGAAAGAGCTGGACCAAAGCAGCTTGGGCAGGAAAAAATGCTTTGAAGTATATGAATTTGAGTAGGGGTGAGGAAGAGTTTAATCCAGAATTGCTGTTGGGAGATGCTCTTTTTAATTATTTCTCTGAATGGATTCCTGAAAATTATCCGCTTTTGAGGCCAGTAATGGCGCTTTTTCCAAAAGGGGACAAAGCCCTTGGCTTACAGCAACTGGAGCAGGTTGCATCCAATGCATTCTATACCCGAGTAGAAGCGCAGTATTTTTTATTTAGGCTTTATGCTTCTGAAGAGAAGGAGCCATTTAAAGCACTTCAGATTTCAGATTATTTGCATAATAAATTTCCCAATAATCCATATTTCCACAGGTCTTATGCGCGGCATCTCTACACTGTGGGGCGATGGACGGAATCTGTCCAGCAATCCATGGAAATTCTAGAGCGGATAGATTCAAAGATGCCCGGCTATGAATCTAACAGTGGGCGATATGCAGCATTTTACATTGCTCAATTCAATGAGCGTATGGGAAATCGGGCAGAAGCTAAGAAATATTACCTTAAAACGTTATCCTTTGGTGAGGAGTCTGAGTCTCAGGAAAGTGGTTATTATTTGCATTCATTATTACAATTAGGAAAGATAGCGACAGAGGAAAAAAACAAGACTTTAGCTAAAAAGTACTTTAAGGATGTGAAGAAGTACGCCAAGCGAAAACACCCTGCTCATCAAGAAGCTAGGGATTTTATCAAAAAGAATAAACTTTAATAGAAAAAGGGACGTTTTACTCCAATGTAACAGGAGATAATTTGAATTTTTCAAAGGACACAAGCAATTTTGAAAGGATTGTTAGCATAATGGCCTTGAAATCTTAAGAAAATTTCGAATTTCCTCTTTAAAATTCTGATGAACGGTTTAAAACAATCATCAAATATATTAACTTTGCACCATATAAAATTTTGTAAATGCAAGAGATCATGGATCATAGCTTAAGAATAAAATTCGATAAAATTGATAGGAAGATTCTGGAAATCCTCCAAGCCAATGCCAAAATCACAAATGCTCAATTGTCAAAAGATATTGGGCTTTCTCCTGCTCCTACCTTAGAGCGTGTGAAGAAATTGGAGCAATCAGGTATCATAAAAAGCTATCATGCTAAGCTTGATCCAGAAAAGATCGGCTTAGGTGTAAGTACTTTCGTATTGGTGAGCTTGATAGGTCACAATAAAGGAAATATTGATGCATTTATGCGTGAAATCAATATTATTCCTGAAGTGATTGAATGTCATCACATCACAGGTACAGGTGACTTTATCCTAAAGATTATTGCAAAAGATATTACCTCATACCAGAATTTGATGCTTGAGAAAGTGTCTGAAATCAAAGAAGTAGATTCCATGCAATCCATGGTAATTTTATCTACTTTCAAGGATTCTAAAGTAATGCCTATCCCGGCTTAATCAGCCTTTACTAATTTATAAAGGGTGGCGTAAGTCACCCTTTTTTTTTGAACAAATGGAACAAAATCCCTGGAAAACCAAGAAGATTAATCCGATTTACGAAAATCCCTGGATTAAAGTAGAGCACCATGATATCATAAACCCTGCTGGCAACGATGGTATTTATGGCAGAGTGCATTTTAAAAATAGAGCTATGGGCATCATTCCTATCGACAAAGATGGCAATACCTGGCTTATTGGTCAGTTTCGATATACACTGGACGAATACTCATGGGAAATTCCAATGGGTGGAGGGCCAATAGATGTGGATCTGTTGGAAAGTGCCAAGCGTGAATTGAAGGAAGAAACTGGATTAACAGCGTTGAAGTGGACAGAAATCATGAAGATTCATACCTCAAATTCAGTAACAGACGAAGTAGGGTATGTTCATCTAGCAGAAAACCTAATTCAAGGAGAAACTGAATTTGAGGAAACAGAAGTTCTTAAAATAAAGAAATTGCCTTTTGCTGAAGCATTGGAAATGGTAATGAATGGAGAAATCACTGATGGAATCAGCATTGCTGGAATTCTTAAGGCTGCCAGGATTCTAAATTTATAACATGACGATCAAAGATCATTTTAACATTACTTTCAATCTGGCATTTCCGGTAGTCTTGAGCCAATTAGGTCAAGTGTCTGTAGGGGTAGCGGATAGTATGATGGTAGGTCACTTGGGTGCAGTGCCCTTGGCAGCAGCGTCTTTGGGCAATAGTATATTTTTCGTGCTTCTAATGTTTGGAATGGGGATTTCGATTGGAATTACCCCTCTGGTTTCAGTAGCCGAAGGCAAAGGGAAATTCAAGAGAATTGGCCATCTTTTTCAGCATGGACTATGGATTAATATTGCCACGGCAGTGCTTCTTACCGTAGTTGTTGTGGGTTTATCAAAAGGTTTACATTTCTTAAATCAGCCGGAAGAAGTGGTATCCCTTACGATTCCATACCTCTTTATAATCACTGCATCTCTGTTGCCTTTTATGATTTTCCAATCATTCAAACAATTTGCCGAGGGTTTATCCCAGACCAAGCAGGCGATGTATGTCACAATTTTTTGTAATCTAATCAATGTATTCCTTAACTGGGTGCTGATCTATGGGAATCTAGGTGCGCCAGAAATGGGGCTCAACGGAGCCGGACTGGCTACGTTAATTTCCAGAATATTAATGCCTATTATGATGGGGATCTACGTAATGAGATCAAAAAGATACAGCGTATTTAATCTCCAGCTGGGAATAGGTAAGCTGAGATTTTTATTGTTGAATAGGATCTTGAAAATCGGTGTACCAACCGGCTTCCAATATATTTTCGAAGTTAGCGCATTCAGCGCTGCTGCTATAATGATGGGGTGGATAGGTGTCAACGCACTTGCTGCCCACCAGATTGCTATTAATTTGGCATCGATTAGTTACATGATGGTTTCTGGACTGAGTACTGCGGGGATGATACGTGTGAGTAATCAGATTGGCCGGAATAATTTCAAAGGAATGCGTGAAGCAGGAATGGTTGTCTTTGGGATGGTTCTCGTTTTCATGGCAGTTACAGGACTGCTATTCATTTTTATGAGATCATACCTTCCTACGCTATATATTGATAATGATGAGGTGGTGGCATTATCTGCTTCCTTGCTCATCATTGCCGGAATGTTCCAACTTTCTGACGGTATCCAAGTTGCTGGTTTGGGAGTATTGAGAGGTCTTGAGGATGTCAAATTTCCTACTGTAATTACGTTGGTGGCTTATTGGGTTATCGGTCTACCATTAGGTTACTTCTTGGCTTTTGAACTAGAAATGGCTGAAAAAGGCATTTGGTATGGTTTATTGATTGGCCTGAGTTTAACGGCGATAGTACTATTCTATCGCTTTCATAAGTTGAGTAACCGGATGATTGCTGCAAATAAGCCGACCGTCACTGCCTAAGTATTCTCAATCCTAATCCCTCTTCCAATTTCTTCTTTTTGTTATATATTCAGGATTAATCCATCCTAATATGATCAAAAAGCTATTCTTCGTATGCTCTTTAATTCTTTCATCCAATGTTAGCCATTCTCAAAATGTGGCTGTGCTGACTCAGCGCGAACAAGCTGATGTAATAGATAGCTGGCTAGATTACCGGATAAAAAATCTACTTCCGCAGTTAATGACCGAGACAGGAATCGACATGTGGGTAGTGATTTCCAGAGAATACAATGAGGATCCAGTGATCCGAACCATGCTTCCAGCTACTTGGATGGCCGCGAGGAGGAGAACTATTTTGGTGATGTATCAGTCTTCCGAAAATGCTCCTGTGGAAACCTATGCTGTGGCAAGATACGATGTGGGCAAGGCTTTCAAAAAAGCCTGGGATCCAGAGGATCAGCCAGATCAATGGAAGGCTTTGATGGAATTAATCTCTTCAAAGAACCCAAAAAAAATAGGATTGAATTATGCTAAAGATTATGGACATGCTGATGGTTTGACAACAAATGAGTACCAAATTTTTTTAGAATATTTACCGCAAAATCTTCAGTCAAATGTTGTTTCGGCACAGACTCTCGCTGTCCGGTGGTTGGAAACTAGAACAGAGCCTGAAATGGCTACTTACAAGCATATTCAAGAAATTGCTCATGGGATTGTAAGTGAAGGGCTTTCTGAAGCAGTAATCACACCGGGTGTGACGACGACCGAAGATGTAGTCTGGTGGTATAGAGAAAAAATCAAAGAACTGAAATTGGATACTTGGTTTCACCCATCTGTGGATATTCAACGTGCAGATCCTGCCAATAATGAGCAAAACAGAAACTTTGCTACCAAGTCTCCAGAATCGGTGATTTTACCAGGTGATTTGCTTCATGTGGATTTTGGGATTACTTATCTTAGATTGAATACAGATACACAGGAAATGGCATATGTCCTGAAAGCAGGAGAAATTGAGGTTCCTGACTATTTGAACAAAGCTTTTGGTGAAGGGAACAGAGTTCAGGATATTTTGACTTCAAATTTCGTGGAAGGTAAAACAGGAAATGAAATTCTTCGGGCTTCCCGAAATGTATTGGATGCTGAGGGAATCCGTGGTAGCATATATACTCATCCACTTGGCTTTTATGGACATTCAGCCGGACCTACCATAGGGATGTGGGATAACCAAGGAGATACCCCAGGTGCAGGTGACTTTCCCCTTCACGCAAATACAGGCTATGCTATAGAGTTGAATGCAGTGGTATTTGTGCCCGAATGGAATAAAGATGTGAGAATTATGCTGGAAGAGGGAGCTTTATTTGATGGTCAAAAAGTGACTTATTACAATGGTCGCCAGAAGGAGATTTACTCAATTCCACGAGTAAATAAGCATCTGGGATATTGATCAAGTGGTTTCTAAATTTCGCTTTTCTCTTTTGATGAAAAGTAGAAAAACAAACGCAAGTCCTGCAAAGCCAGCACTGGTAAGAAATACCAGCCTAAAGTTCTCGGGACTATTCGCAAAAAGAAAACCTGAAACCAGTGCTCCAATACCTATTCCAGCTTCCAGTGCTATATACATCGTAGCTAAAGCGCGTCCTCGAAACTGATCCAGTGATAGATCTACCACCCAAGCAGCCGTGGTAGGACTATACATTCCGACCGCACAGCCGAAGAGTACACCAGATCCTAATAAAGCAAATCTACTTTCTGCAAAAGCAATTAAGATCATTGCAAAAACAAGGGTTACACTTGCAGCCTGCATTACGGGGATTCTTCCGTAGCGGTCGGAAGTTTTACCCGCCAACAGTCTAATTCCTAAGGAAGAGAGCGTGAAGACTCCAAAGAAAAGCCCTTTATTTTCGATCCCCAGATGGGTGGAGAAATCGGGAATAATTGTCAACACCACACCAAAAGAAAAGGCACATAGAAAAAGTATTCCAGAGGGTACAAGCACTCTTTTTTCTATAATTTCATCTTTTGTCAATTGAAACATTTTCCATGAAATCCGCTCTCTGTTTGGTAGAGTTTCTTTGAGTTTCAGTAAAATCAGAATAGAAAATATTGCGGTAAAGGCTGATACATAGAAAACAGTTTCTATAGAGAAGAGTGTGGCTAGCCATCCGCCAATAGCTGGTCCGGCTGCCATTCCCATCGATCCAAAAAGCGAAAATAGTCCCATCGCTTCGCCCCGTTTTTGATAAGGGACAATATCTGCAACATAAGCTGAAGCACCAGTAGGAGTAAAGCCGGTAGAAAAGCCATGTGCAAATCGTAAAAATAAAAATCCACCAACAAAGCTCATAAGGGGGTAGAGCATTCCAACCACAAAGCAAACGCTTGCCCCAATCATCATCACGGGAATTCTTCCGATTTTGTCAGCTAGTTTGCCGCTGAATGGTCTGGAAAGTCCAGCTGAGAGTGTGAATAAAGCGATGATAAATCCTTTATAATCTTCCCCGCCTAGCGAAGTTAGGTACGCTGGTAGCTCGGGGATAATCATATTGAAAGAAGAGAAAAACAAAAATGAACTCAAACAGAGTAGGGAAAAATCTACAGTGAAAAATGAAGTGGTTGTTTTCATCGGAACCCTTAAAGGAAATAAGGCCAGGATTTCAACCCTGGCCTCATATATTAGTCTTTGCTTGCCTGCTCTTCACTTTGCGCGAGCAGGAAAGCTTTCATAAACTCATTTAATCCCCCGTCCAAGACATGCTGTGTGTCTGAAGTTTCATGTCCAGTCCGGTTGTCTTTTACCAGCTTGTAAGGGTGGAGTACATAGTTTCGGATCTGCGAACCAAAATCTACCCGCATTTTAGAAGATTCGATTTTTGCAATTTCAGCATTTCTCTTCTCCAACTCCATTTGAAACAAACGCGATTTCAACATCTGCATGGCTTTCTCCCGGTTGGCAAGTTGTGAACGCTCGATCTGACAAACCACCACGATCCCGGTCGGCTTGTGAGTCAATTGAACTTTAGTTTCCACCTTGTTCACGTTCTGTCCACCAGCTCCGCCTGATCTAGAAGTATGCAACTCCACATCTGCAGGATTAATTTCGATTTCTATGGAATCATCTACTTCTGGGTAAGCATACACCGAGGCAAAAGACGTGTGCCTTCTTCCTCCTGAATCAAATGGAGAGATTCGAACCAAGCGGTGAACGCCCGTTTCGGATTTTAAAAATCCATAAGCGAGCGGCCCTTCAAATTCCAGCGTACAGGATTTGATACCGGCTACTTCCCCAGGCTGCAAATCCACCTCTTTCACTTTGTAGCCGTTTTTCTCACCCCACATGATATACATTCTCATAAGGATTGAGGCCCAGTCATTACTTTCTGTACCTCCGGCACCAGGGTTGATTTCTAATACTGCATTCAGTTGATCTTCTTCCGAAGAGAGCATTTTCTTTAGCTCTAGCTCTTGTACCTCAGCCTCGGCTTTGATGTACTCGGCTTTCATTTCTTCTTCAGAAACTTCATCTACACTGTAGAACTCAAACAATACGTCGAGATCCTCGATTATTTTATTGAGCGTTTCGAATGAACTCGTCCAAGCTTTCCTTGCCTGAATCTGCTTCATGCTTTTTTCTGCCTCTTCTGGATTGTTCCAAAAGTCAGGCTGGGCCGATACGGCCTCTAGGTCTTCTATTTCGGCAATCTTACGATCGTAGTCAAAGATACCTCCTCAAAGCCGATGTGCGGGCTTTCAAGTCTTTCAGTTGTTCTGAAGTCATCTGTCTAGGTTAAAATTTAGGGTGCAAAAGTCCGAAAAAATATCTGCTTATACCAATAATCCTTGATTAATCCATTCGCATTTGGATTAGCTGGATTTTATTTCGTCCTGTATTCTTAAATATTTTATAGCGCAAAGGAAGCAATGCTACTCCTGCTCCCAACAAGATCCCTGATGTAAGTCCTACGCCACTGCTGATTGAGAATTCGTTGTCGTGGTAAATACTATTGATGGATTCAGCTCCAAGTAGAATAATTCCGGCACTGAGCGTTAGGACGTTGAGCGCCCTCAAGGTTCCATTTCTACGATCTTTATCTCGAATGTCTATCTCGGTAATAGTCTCTGGCGACAGAATATTTTCACTGAGGTAAATAAAGTTTTGGTCAATGCTTTGGATTACATCGGTAACGAAATAGTCTATTTTTGTGCTTTTGTAGGTAATAGTCTCGCCTGGGTAATACCGAATTTGGGATTTTTGTTTTGCCCCTCTCTTAAGAAGTATGAAATCTGTTCCCTGCGCAAAAGAAGATAGAGTTGAGGAGAACATGAGAAAAATGACTACTAGGTTTTTCATTACTCTAAATAAAAACAAATTGAGGAAAAATCATGCTGGAATTTCCGGAAATTTAGTGAGTAGCTCATTTTGCATCAAATAATTATCTATCGCTTTCTAGTACTAATCTTCTGCGCATGTCGATTTTATGATAATCTTCAATTAGACGAGATTTTTAAATGGAATACAAAGAACCCCTATAGTGGTAATCCGTATGAAGATCTAGGAAGAAAAATGCTTGTTTCTATAGTTTGATTTTTCTGCCTGAAACTGGATCATTTTGTCTTCAAACATTGTACATATCGTCTCCAATACTTTTTCTGCTACCTCGTCCAGTAGTCGGAGGATATGTGTATCAATCCAAAAGAGCAAAGCCTTTATTTCTTAGCCCTCAGTGATTTTGATTATTACTTAAGCAGGGCAATTTTTCAAGACTTCTTTATCTGAGCATTTAGCTCGTGTTCACTTTATTTATTATTAAAAATTATGAAGCCAATACTCACAAAATCGGACTACAATACAATTAAAGAATTGATTGTTAATACTCCTTCACATTTGATTACCAAGGAGATAGCTTTGCTCGCAAGAGAAATCGAAAAAGCCAAACTAGTTTCGGAGAATAAAATTGAACCGCAAGTGATTCGAATTAATTCTCATTTCGAAGTTCAGGAACTAGCTTCTGGCCAACTATTAAAATTTCAATTGACTTTGCCTAAGTTTGGCAATATTGCTGAAAAGAGGCTATCTATTCTTTCTCCATTAGGAGTTGCGTTAATTGGCTTTCAAGAGGGGATGGAAATTGAATGGGCTTTGCCCGGAGGGCTGAAAAAGCTCAAAATACTTAGTGTGCACGCTCCTCACTATGCTGAATAAAAAATGGCTGTCTATTGTGGTTAGACAGCCATTTTTAAGAGAAGTGCAATTAAATTTTTAGATCGAAATAATCCAATCGTGTGGGTCGGCAACATCGCCATATTTAATTCCGTCTAGTTCCGCCAATACTCTGTGTGAAAATGCATTTTCAGATTTTCCTGGAAGCATGTAATCTTTACCATTTACATTGATTCGCTGCACATGTGCGATAGTTGCTGCAGTACCAGTTCCGAATGCTTCTTCTAGTGTTCCGTCTATCAATGCTGCTTCAAGCTCTGAAACTGTCAGGAATCGTTCTTCCAGAGGTTCGTTCCAATCTTTTGCAAGTTGAATTACTGAATCTCGTGTGATTCCTTTCAAAATTGTTCCTGTATTCGTAGGCGCTGTGATCAGCTTACCGTTGATTTTGAACATGATGTTCATTGTTCCACTCTCCTCTATTTTGCTGTGCGACTTGCCGTCAGTCCAGAGAAGCTGGTCGTATCCGGCCTTTTGAGCTTGGCGTGCAGGGTAAAGAGAAGCAGCGTAGTTTCCTGCTGTTTTTGCAGCACCAGTGCCTCCTTCAGTTGCTCGGGTAAACGTCGTTTCAACTTTCACACTCACAGGCTTGTTGTAGTAATTTCCTACGGGGCAAGTGAGGATAATGAATTTGTAAGTATCGGATGGTTTAACTCCTATGTAATCATCCGTAGCAAACATGTATGGTCTTACATACAACGAGGCACCTTTTGCTGTAGGTACCCACTTTCTATCCAAATCAATTAGTTGGGTAAGACCCTCCATGAAAATCTCCTCAGGCAGCTCAGGCATACACATACGCTCAGCCGATACATTTAATCGCTTCCAGTTTGCGTCCGCACGAAAAACCAAGATCTTTCCATTTTCATTTCTATAGGCTTTCATGCCTTCAAAAATAGACTGACCATAATGAAGTGTGGCGTTGGCAGGATTTATACTAAGAGGGCCGTAAGGGACGATTCTAAGGTCACACCATTCACCATCTTTGTAATCGGCTACAAACATGTGATCGCTGATCGTACGTCCAAAAACTAAATTGGAAAAGTCTATTTCCGCTAATCTAGAGTTTTGAACTTTAGTTATCGGTAGGGCAAGTTGTGTCTTCATTGGTTTTGCCTTTAATCTGGCTGAGCCAGGTAGCTAATTATTAATTTCTGGGTTTCCAGGTTACTTCATCCACTTTCAGTTCATAAGCCATTATGCGGCCAAGTACAAAAAGAAAGTCGGAGAGGCGATTTAGGTATTGAATGACTAATTCAGAAACAGGTTCCATAGAAGTCAGCTCCACTGCAATTCGCTCTGCACGACGGCAAACTGTACGTGCAAGATGACAAAATGAAACGGATTGATGTCCACCGGGAAGTATAAAAGCTGTGAGAGGTGGGAGCAATCCTTGCATTTGATCCATTTCCTGTTCCAGAATCTCTATATCTTCTTGGTGCAAATCTGGTTTTTTTACTTTGTTTTTACCAGGAGTTGTGGCCAAATCTGCACCAAGTGTAAATAGACGGTCCTGAATTTCTTTAAGAAAATCAGTTCTTTTTTCATTTACTGGTTGGTCGCGAAGTAAGCCAATGTATGAGTTGAGCTCATCTACAGTGCCATAGGCATCAATTCTCAAGTTAGATTTAGAGACACGTGCCCCGCCTAACAATGATGTGGTTCCTTGATCGCCTGTTTTAGTATAGATTTTCATCTCTTTGCCCTGGATTCTCTTAGGACAAAAATAAGAATCTATTTGAAATTATAAGGTGTGATTAGACATGCATTGCAATTCCTCGGGTAGGATTCGGATTTATTGTGTCCGATTCCACCAATCCATCCCGCAATCTTACGACCCTATGTGCATAATGAGCAATGTCGTCTTCGTGCGTAACCATGATTATTGTATTACCATTTGAGTGCAATTCATGAAAAAGTTCCATGATACCATGAGAGGTCTTGGAATCCAAGTTACCAGTTGGTTCATCGGCAAGTATGATACTTGGTGTATTTACCAAGGCTCTTGCTATAGCTACACGCTGACGCTGACCACCAGAAAGTTCATTTGGACGGTGCTTAGTTCTATCCCCTAACCCTACATTTGAAAGTGCCTGAAAAGCGATTTCTTCCCGGTCGGATTTGTTCAAACCTGCATAAACCAATGGAAGCGCCACGTTTTCTAAGCAACTTGCTCTAGGTAAGAGGTTGAAAGTCTGAAATACGAATCCGATTTCCTTATTTCTAATTTCTGCCAATTCATTTTCGGTCATGTCAGAAACATCTTTATTATTCAAGACATAAGTGCCTGATGTAGGAGTATCTAGACAGCCAATAATATTCATTAGCGTTGATTTTCCCGAACCAGAAGGCCCCATGAAAGCTACATATTCTCCTTTGTCTACAGTAATGGAGACTGATTTGAGTGCTTGAATAATTTCAGAGCCCATTCTGTATGTTTTGTTGATTTCGTGAGTTTCTATAATTTTCGTCATGGCTGGGGTTTTGCTAAAGTTAATATTTTGGGGTGGAAAATAAATTTCCGCCTACACAAAAAACGTTAATGTGAATCAATAGTTTGAGTTTTGGAGGCTTGCAAGGTCTTCTGGACTTACCCATTGTTGCAAAAGTTCTAAAGATTCATTGGCATAAGTATCGAGCCCGCTTTTCCTTGCTGCCTTGATTTTCTTTATCCATAAGATGGGATCATGATTAAATTCGGTAGCAGAATTCAAGATTTCATATTGATCTAATGGGTCGCTTATTATTTCTACTGTGCTAATAATCAGTGGGCTAAGGTATGGGTTTGCAGTCAGTTCATCGCTAGCTTTGATCCAAGCAATAAATGAGTTTGCTGAGCTTTTATTCTTTAAATCTGGATTATCTACAAAGGCTTTAAGGTCTGCTTGAGTACCTATTTTAGCAGAAATAAACTTCTCTAATTCGATTAAATCTTGCTTTGCCAAGCCATGGGCCTTGTAGGCAATCAGGCGAATTGCTATGTCCGTTTTCAATTCACTTTCAGCTAGTGCCCGCCATTGAGACAGTGAATTTTGAGGCAAGGATTGGTGAAATCTACTGATGATTTTCAAGTAATCTGGAATTGCAGTATCCTTATTAGCTAGATAAGTTGGTAGTTGAATTTGATACTTTTCTCGCATTTCTACTGCTTTTTCAGGCATTCCAGCAAGTCCAAAAATACTCCAGTGATGTGTACTGAATCCTTGGAAGCCTTTTTCCTCTGCAGCTATAAATTCATTGGCTGCTTTTTGGAAATCAAGATTTTGAGCTAAAATGCTTCCGGAGAGTTGCAAATAGTAAGCCGCGTCATTTGGGTTTCTAAAGGCCAAGCCATTTAGGTTTTTCACTGCCTCGGTTACTCTTCCAGCTGACAAGCTTCTAATCACAGCAGTTTCCTGAAGATCCATTAGATATTCTGTCATTTCAGGTTTGTGCCCCAAACTATCTAATAATTCTAAGTCATTACTCGGGTCATTTCTATTAATCTCTGATATTAAATTCCTCCATCCAGCATTAATAAGCATGGGGGAGGTCTCTGCCTGCAATTTATCTTTTATGGATTGTACGAGTTCTTCAGATGGAATATTGGCTAATGCATTTGATGCAGCCAGCTCATTGAGTTGAGAAATCAAATCTGAAGAATGGGTTGGATTGACTTCTGGCTGACCAAGCTTGGTTTTTAAAGCACTGAGATTTGAATTTAAAATTGGATCAGCACTTTCAGACTTAGACATCAAATCTAACGCTTCAGTTGACTTGTTGACTTTGGTATACAGCAAACTTAGATTATTGAGCAAATGAGGTTCATTGGGAAAAATATTGAGCCCATTTTCTAAGTAATATATAGCTTCGAAAACCTTATTTTCTTCATGAAGCCTTTCGCTCAATAGCAGGATGTTATCTACTTGTGGGTTTTCTGTAAAGCTCTCCTCCAAATGCTGCTTAGCCAAAGTCGGTTGCTTAAGATCTAGAAGTAATTTGGCTGTAGCAAACTTGGCCTTTGGATTTTTGCGATAGCGCATCCAGGCATTTTCATATAGAATGCTCGCCTCAAGTTTCTTGTCAGTCTGATAGTAATAATCAGCTAAAATATTACTGGTCATGGCATTTGCCTGAACACCCACAATTCCCCCAGCATAGGTAGTGATGACTAGAATTACAATTAATCCACCTATCCTAATGTGGTAATATACAAGAGAATATGGCTTGTAAAGAATTTTTTCAATCGCCTTTCCTGAATTCATGACATCCAAGAAGTTTGCTAATAGGTAGATGAAGAAAAATAGAGAAAAACCAAGTTGAGAATAGACAAACAGATGTTTGAAAAGCTCTTCTGCAGGTTGATTTCCGGACATTTTCAATTTCCAAACAAGCCATAACGCAAGTCCAAATCCAATTAAATGAAGCGCTTTGATGACAGCTGGAGTTGAAATTAATTTGTCACTTTGGGTCACTTTTTCTCCGATGGAAATCCACCCAAACAGACCAAGTGGCAAAAGGAGGAATAAAGGGGAGAAGGCAGGAAAAGAGATGTTTAAATCTCCCTGCAAGTCCAAAAAAATGAAGAAAAGTGTGCTTAGATAAATCAGAGCGATGAAACTAATCTGGACCGTTATATTCAGGTTGAGATTTCTATTGGCTCTGGCAAGCAAAATATAAACCCCAGAAAGTATTCCATGCCCATTCCAAAAGACCCATGCCAGCGCAAGAGCAAAACCAATAGTTAAGCTATGCTCAGCGATGTAGATTTCGGGACTGCTTAGCGGACTTTGTGTGAAAAGGATAGCAAGAGAAGAGAATGTGCCGATGAAAATTGAAAGCCATTTGACAAACAGATGCACTCTTTGACCCCAGAGGTGAAAGTAGATCAAAGGAATTAATGTCCCAGCAAGAAGAATGATCAAGGGATAATTGGCACTTTGGCCTCCGATATTTAGACCATTGAAATTGCTAAAGGTGAGCAATACAATCCAAATAATTCCTCCAACTATGAAGGGGACTTTTTTAAATTCAGACAGTAAGGTTAATACTGACACCGATGCGAGCCAGACTATCCCAGCATAGATGTAAGATTCTGTTAAATGAATTTCTGCGGATAGAGCCTTAAACTCCTGAAATACAAGATAATTATCTACTTTAATAGGGAATGAAATAGGCCCAATCTGTACCCAGTCAAATGGGATTGCAATCGTATCCAGAAATGACCCTGCCTGAATATTGATGTAAGGCTGTGGGTCAAAAATCAAGTAATACAGCGCAAAAAGCCCTCCTGAACTAATGAATAGGAGGGCTACTATTTTAAATATTATGGAGATTTTCAAGGTGTTTTTCAAAGGTGCTATTCCATTACTTTCGGTACACGGAAATAGTCAGAGTCTCTCTTAGGTGCATTTTTAAGCCCAGCTTCATGATCCAACTGATGTCCTACTTTATCCTCACGCATGTCATTTACCTCTGAAGACATGGTAGTCAGTGGGGCGACATTTTCCGTGTCAATTTCGTTCAATTGCTCTACCCAGTCGAGGATTTGACTCATGTCTTTTGACATTTTCTCAGCACTGCTTTCGTCAAATTCTAATCTTGCCAAATGAGCGATTTTCTTGATTGAATTAGTATCTATTTTCATATGTTTGAGTTATCTAGGTTGAGTTGAGACTGAATTACTTGAAAGCATTGTTCTTTCAATGCCTTTTCAGAATCATACCTCTCAGGAAGTAATGGCTCGTGGAGGGTCATCTTCGCAGCTCTCCAGTGAAGTAATAATTTCCCGTCGTCGGGTAAAATTAGGTGATTATAGGATAAAGTGACAGGGATAATTGGGATTTGTTTCTCCTTGGCCAATCGAAAGACCCCATTTTTAAAGGGAATCATCTCAGGAGGATTTTTGGTAAAGATTCCTCCTTCAGGGAAAATTATTACACTACTACCAGAATTCAGTGCTTCATCTGTACGTTTCATCGTCTCAGCACGACTTTTCATTCTGTCTCGATCCACGGCAATATGAAGATTCTTGAAATAATAGCCGAAAAGAGGAGCTTTGCGAATGGAAGCTTTCCCTACAAATAGTACATCTCCAGAAATAAATCCCATCATGGCAATGTCTAGGTAGCTGAAATGATTTGCCAGATAGATGTAAGGCTTGTCTTTTTCTATCTTTTCACTTTTCTCAATCTTCACAGGAAGGAAAATACAAGTGAAATATCCTCTTGCCCAGTATCGATTGATCTTTCTACCGTATTTTTTCCAACCGGGAATCCAGATACAAATCAGAATAAATGGAAAAATGAGCAGAAAGCTAAGAGCAAAGATTAGTATGGCATAAATTGAGTACAGCCTTGCAAGCAGGTTACTCATGGTTGATCATGTGATTAGCCGCCTTCACAAAGTAACTCATCATAGCTTCGCGAATAGTAGGATCTAAGTCTAGATGATCGAGTGCAACAAGCATTGCATTCATCCAATGATCACGCATAGCAGAATCAATTTTCCATTTTGCATGCCGCATTCTCAGACGTGGATGACCTCGTTGTTGTGAGTAAGTCTCAGGTCCTCCGAATACTTGAAGCAAAAACAGGAAAAGTCGTTCTTCAGCAGGCTCCAGATCTTTGGGATAGAGATTTTTCAAGGCTTCATTTTTGGAGACCTCTTGATAGAAATACTTGGTAAGTATGCGGATTTGTTCTTCGCCGATCAGGTCGTATATCGTCTGAGAGGTATTCATGGAGCAAACTTACCAAATTCTATTAAGCCTCCCATTTTTTCACTTTCAGGGAAGTGCCTTCTGTGGAAATGACAATTATTTTTTCACCTTGATCTATAAAATCTCCTCGGGAATATGCGTCATAAATATCACCATCGATTTCAATTTTCCCGCTGGGTCTTAATCTAGAGTGAACTACGCCTGTCCTTCCTTTAAGGGTATCTGCGTAGGAAGAAGAGGTGTAGCCTTCGCTTCTTTGCTGAGTCGAAGCAAGTGTGATGGTTTTGAATGCTCCCCATTCATTGACCTTTGGTGTAAGCCAGAAAACTAAGCCGACTGAAGCGATTGCAGCTAAAATAACTGTGAGTAGGGCAACGAATAGATCGGTGGCAGGGACAAAATCAAAGTTGAAATTTTGATTGGGAATCATGCCAAGAACTAATCCCGCCAAAATCCCTATGATTCCGAGCACGCCGAATATCCCGAAACCAGGTATTACAAACAGTTCTACAGCTAATAAAATTACTCCAATGAAGAAGACCAAAATCTCCCAATTCTCAGCAAGGCCATTCAAATAGAATGGAATGAAATAGAGTATCACTGCTACTACAGAAGCAAGAATAGGGAAACCTACCCCAGGAGTTTGCAGCTCAAAGTATAAACCCCCGATTATAATCAAGATCAAAAATCCACTCACTGCGGGATTTAAGAAGAAGGCGATTATCTGTTCTGTAACGCCAATTTCATACTCAATCAATTCAGCCCCTGCCAGGTTTTGATCAGCTAGAATTGCTTGAATCGAATTGTATTGACCTTCACAAAAGCCATACTTTTCAGCTTCGGAAACAGAAAATGTAATCACTGATCCAGCTTCTGATATTCCTTCAATCTCGATTTTCTCATCTACCATCGCTTCTGCGATTTTGGGATCACGTCCTTTAGCTTCCGCTGTACTTCTCATCATCGAGCGCATGTAGGATTGATATTTGTCAGGAGCCGCAGCTCCATCTGCACCATTTACGACTGTTGCAGCACCTATACTTGCTCCTGGAGCCATATAAATACTGTCCGTGGCAATGGAAATCAGCGCTCCAGCTGATGCAGCATCTTTATTTATAAATACATAAATCGGGATAGTCGAATTGAGTATCATGGTCCGGATTTCATCTGCATCATTTACCGCACCCCCATATGTATCCATGTCAATAATTATCAGGTCGACATCGTCTTGCTCTGCTTGCTCCAGCGCCAATTTTACCCTACGAGTCATCGCAGGATCTATGTCCGTGTCGATTTTGAAGGTAAAAACCTTCTTGTCAATTCCAGTATCGGTTTGGGCCAGAACTAGTTGAGAAGAAAATAAAAGGAAGATGAGGAATGCGCTGAAATAGATTTTCATTTGTGGTATGCAGGTTCGAATGATAAAAGATACGAAATAGACACAAAAAGTGATTGTTTTCTTTAAATAGCTGCGATTAGTGTAAGTATTTTTGAAGCATAAATTCCGATTCTTGGACTATTCTTCGATCTTTGCCTGGAATTCATGACCTATATTATTCCATTTCTTTTCATATGTTTATAATTTTCTTTCAAAGGCCATATGGAATCTCGCATGCATTATAATCATCCCAGTGTGTGACGCTTGAGTCATGCTCGATTTCATGTGTTTATAACTTTCTTTAAAAGGCCACCCCGATTAGTCGGGGCAGGCTATGGAATCTCGCAGGAATTGTAATCATTCCTATTTCTCAGTTTTGCTTGCGTCATGCTCGATTTCTAGCATAATTCTTGCGCTTCTTGACTTTGGAAAATCATCTTGTATTTCTAATTCGTTTATTCACAACTCAGTAAATCCCTATGAATAATAGATCACAATTTTTCTGGTCCTTTCTTCTTGTTTTCTCGCTTTCGGCTTCATTGTCAATGGCTTCCGAGCTTATTTCTGTCGATTCGGTAGGAGTTCAGCGCATCGGAGATCAGTCATTTATTTTGCATGAAGTGGATCCAAAGGAGACTCTTTTCGGGATTTCCCGTCGCTATAAATCTCCAGTAGGTGAAATCATTGAAGCAAATCCTGTCTTAAAACAAGGATTGAAAATCGGTCAGACAATAAAAATTCCGTTTGTATCCATGGCTGAGCTTCCTGCTGGATCTGTGCTGCATAATGTAGTTCCAGGGGAAACACTCTTCTCCATTTCCAAAAAGTATGGAGTATCTGTAGAAAGTGTGATGAAGGAGAATGGTTTGAAAGGAAATGATCTAAGTGTTGGTCAGTCTTTGATTATTGAGCCTGCGGTGCCAATTGCAGTGACTAAGGAGCCTGAACCAGCTATCGCCGTTGCTACAACCACAACAACAAGTAAATCAGAAACTAAGGCTAAAGAAAAAGCAGCAAAGAAAGCTGAAGAAACTCCAAAAGTTAATGAGAAAATAGAGCCATCACCTAAGCCCGAGACGATCAAAACAGAAATCTCTGAGGCTGCTGTGGAAACCAGTAAGCCGATGGTACCGGGTGATTGGAGATCACATACTGTTCAGAGTGGTGAGACACTTTTTTCTATAGCTAATCAATATTCCGCTCGGGTAGAAGATCTCATTACTTGGAATGCATTGACATCAAATAATCTACAGCAAGGTCAAGTATTGAAAGTGGGTCGCGGAGCAATGCAAGAATCTACTGTGCCTGTAATAGGAACTCCAAGAGTTGTTTCCAGTGTAGATGAAATGATGGTGGAGCCTGCAGACACAAATACCTCTGGCGGCTTTAAGAATATTAAGGAAACCGGTCAGGCTGAACTTATTGAAGGTACTGGTGGACACAAAAAATACTTGGTGCTTCATAGAACTGCTCCAGTGGGCACGATCATGCGAGTAAAAAATGAGGAGAATGACGTGACGATTTTCGCTAGAGTAGTCGGGACGCTTCCAGAAACTGGAGACAATGGTAAATTGGTAATCAAACTTTCTCAGGCAGCTTTTGATCAGTTGAAAGCTGTGAATGGCAGATTCCCTGTAGAGGTGATGTACTAATAGTCAGGATCTAAATAAAACTGGAAGACCGTCAAAAATGGCGGTCTTCTTTCGTTTTGAACCTATAGTTAGCTCCTTAGGTTTTAAGATTGAATTTTGGTTTCCGCTAAGCCACTGCTAATTTTGCATTCGAGCTATGAATAAAGTCCAACTCATTTTCCACTACATTTTCCGATTCATTTGGAATCTGATTTTTATTATTTCTTACCCGATTCTGGCGAGTTTTGGCTTGCTGTTTATTGGTGTGACCTACGTATTTTCGTTGCTTTCCAGATTTCTGACTAGGCTTCGTCCTGAAGGGAAAAAGGTAATTTTGTTGGAATCAGAGTGGGAGGATTTACCTTATTCTGGAGGTTTATTGGAGGCCAAATTGATCAAGCAAATCGTTTTTGGGCCATCTGGATTTAAGTTTAGGAGAAAAGATGGTGTTCCTTCTGTTCTTTCAGATTATGTTTTTGGGAGAAAAGTCCGAGTACTCGAAGAGGGGTTTATTCTGGAGAAATGGAATAGCACAGAATCTAGGGATTTGCCGGATTTTGATATCTGTTTGTATGATCCAGACCAGGATTCACTCCGCTCACTTACGAATATCAAATGTTTTGATTGGCACGTTTCAGAGAAAATAGAAAATGAGCTTTGCTTCAAATGGTTTGATGGTACTCAGGGAGGCGAAGTTAAAGTTGCCCTTTGATGCAAAATCTCAAGGATTTTTTAGATGAGAAAGTTGAGCAATACAACCGCCCCGGTTTCATTACGCTTGATCCGATCTCAATTCCACATCGATTTTCCAAAAAAGAGGATATCGAGATTTCAGGATTTTTTGCTGCTATTTTAGCTTGGGGACAGCGCAAAACCATCATTAATAAATGCATAGAATTGTTTCAACTGATGGACAATGCTCCACATGACTTTTTACTGAATCATGAAGAAGATGATTTGAAACCTTTTCTAAACTTCAAGCACCGAACTTTCAATGATGTGGACACTTTATATTTTATCCACTTTTTGAGTTGGTATTATAAAAAGCACGCATCTCTAGAGGAAGCTTTTTTACTGGGACAAACAGGCGGGATAGATGCTATGGGATCGATCTTAACGCAGTTTCAGGAATTCTTCTTTTCATTACCGGATTCTCCACATCGAACAAGAAAGCATATTGCTACCCCGAGTCGTAAGGCTGCCTGCAAGCGTATCAACATGTACTTGCGGTGGATGGTGCGGGATGATGATAAGGGAGTTGATTTTGGACTTTGGAAGAAAATCTCACCAGCACAGCTGATTTGTCCCTGCGATTTGCATGTGGATCGGGTGGGAAGGAAGTTGGGGATGATCACCAGAAAGCAAACAGACTGGCAGACTGCGCTAGAACTGACCCAGAAACTCCGGGAGTTTGATCCGGTAGATCCTGTCAAGTACGACTTTGCCCTTTTTGGTTTGGGAGTAGAGGAGAAGTTTTGAACGGATGACGGTGTTTCTCGTCAACTGATTTAGTGAAACTTCTTGATTTCTGGCGAATCAGCCACAGTAGAGAATTCTCTAGCAATTCGCTCTGCATAATCATCTAAGAGCTGCATCACTCTATCTTGGTTTTTTGACTTCACGATTAGGCCAGCATGGTATTCTAACGGCACTCGAAAATAAACTTCTGGATCATCAAAACTGCTCAAGTCAGGATGTTCATATTTGGAAAGTGTGAGTAAGATACCAGCGTAGTTTTTGGCAACTTTTGGTAATTGATATGTATAGTTTTTAGCCAGAGAATCTTCAATTTTGGCCCATTCGGCCCATAGATTAATGTCTGTGGCGGCTTCTACCATTTCTGCCAAATGTGCTCCACCTACACGGGAGGAGGTTTCTAAGAAGTAAATCTCACCATCTTCACGGCTTTTGATGAATTCTGTATGTGTAGCTCCTGACTTCATCCCAAATGCTTTCATTATCGCAGCATTTGCTTTTTTGATTGCCTTTTCATCGTCAGATCCATACTGCAAATTTGCCGAACGGAAGATCCCACCACCTTGAGAAATTTCCATTGGCGTAGATAAGTATCTCGATACCGAGCAGAAGAGGTTCTTCCCGTCTAGCATCAATCCATCGGCATGATAAACATCCCCTGGTTTGAATTGCTCCACCAGATAAAACAGTCTATTATCTCCTAATTCATTAATATTCTCCCAAAGTGATTCTTTGTCATTAACTTTGATGATTCCATGAGCAGAGGCTTCAGATCGAGGTTTTAGCACCCAAGGAGCCGGGATATGGTCAGCGAATTGATTGATGTCGTCGTCATTGAATAGCGGAGCAAATGCGGGTACTTTTATATCTGAATCATGTGCTTTGATACGCATTGCTAGCTTATCACGGAAAAATCGTCCCGTAGTTTGGCCCATTCCTGGAATTCTAAGATTCTCACGTAGATAGGTGGCTTTTTCTACATCATAATCATCTAGGGCGACTATACTTTCTATTTTGTGATTCTTCATCAATCCTCCGATGCCTTTAATCAATAGATCAAGATCCCAGTCTAAATCCTGTCCAGGCATATAGAATATCTCATCAATGTATTCAAATGCCCAAGGCTTGTTTTTCAACTTTTCAGACGTTACTAAAAACACCCGATTGCCTTGTTTTTTTAGCTGAGTCAAAAATGCATTTCCTTTGAAAAAATTAGAAATACAAAGAAAAGTCTTGCCCTGATCGTCCATAATTACACTTGATTTTCGATGAATTTAAGTAATAATTGGACTCCAAAAGCAGTCCCTGATTTGGTTTTTGAAAATTCGCTATCCCCAAATGCCACACCTGCAATATCCAGATGTGCCCAAGAAGGATGTTCATGAATAAAAGCTTCAAGGAATTTGGCAGCGGTAATGGCTCCCGCTATTGGTTTGCCATGATAATTTTTGATATCTGCAATCTCAGAGTCCATCTCGGAGCGGTAGCTTTCCCACATTGGGAGAGGCCATACTTTCTCGCCGGATTGCATTCCGGCTTTCCTTAGGGCATCTGAAATAGCATCAGAATTGGAGAAAAGCGCACCACATTCGTAGCCAAAGGTACCCACACTGCTTCCTGTCAATGTTGCCAGATCGATGAGCTGATCCACTTGATAATTTTTCACCAGATAAGACAACCCATCAGCCAAGATCAAACGGCCTTCTGCATCAGTATCGATCACTTCAATACTCAATCCGGCATGTGAACCTATGACCTCCGATGGAAGGTAAGCATCCTTATCTATTGAGTTCTCTACAGCTGGAACGATGGCGGTGAGATTAACCGGAAGTTTTAGCGAAGCGATAAGTTGGGTGGCAGCTAGTACTGCCGCAGCTCCACCCATGTCGGATTTCATATATACCATGCCCTGAGTTTTGATGTTCAGACCTCCAGTATCGAATGTAACTCCTTTTCCCACCAAGCCTAAGTGAGATTTGGCATCTGGACTTCTATACTCCATGATGATGAACTTTGGCGCCTTTGCACTTCCGCGAGAAACGGCCAAAAAGGCATCTAAACCTACTGATTTTGCTTTTCCTTCATCAAAAACCTTAACGGAAAAGCCATGTACAGCTCCCTTCTCCACAGCCCAGTTTGCCAAGTATTCTGGGGTAATTACGTTTGGGGGAAGATCAACTAATTTGAATCCTTCAATTTTTGCGGCAGCAATTTTAGCTGCACGATCAAATGTTGTTTGGAGATTAGTGATTGTAGAAATCACATTTACTTCTAAGTTCTCAAAGTCTTTCTGATCTTCTTTCTTTTGCTTGAAAAAGCCAATACTATAGGCTCCAAGTTGAATACCTACTAAAGCACTTTCAATTAATTCTGAAGGGAAATCATCGGGAAAATCAATTGTAACAGTGTTTTCTACCAGCTCTTTATTTTTAGATAGTATTCTCCGGAAAGACTTTTCAATGCTGGAAACATCTGTTTTGTCTCCCAATCCAATAAGCAAAACTAGTTTTCCATTGATGTCCAACTGGTAGGAAGAGTCTTTTTTTCCTTTGAAAAGTGAGGCGTTAACTGAATAGCCGTTGAGTTTTTCTTTTAAAGTATCTTCATAATTATCACCTAAGATGGGGATAATCAAAAGTCCTGACTTCTCACTCGTTTCGGTAGGGATATTGAATTGCATAGTGGTCGCTTTCGCTGATTTAGTCTTCTTTAGTACTGAAAAATAGCCATTCTATGGCTTTGGGAAACTCATCGCTCCAGTATATCTCGTTGTGCTTCCCTTCTTCATTGATGCTCAGATGTACTTTCATTTTTCCCTTCAGGTTCTCTCTTTTGAGTAAGCGCTTCCGGAATTTAGTGACATGCTTTACCATCGTTTCACTTTCATCACCACCGGCATATAGATAAAGTCTGGTATCCTGAGGTTCAAAAATATCAAGAAATCCCAGTTTGATTTTTGGAATCACCCACAGCGAGGGTGAAAAGACCATCAACTTTCCAAAAACCTCTGGATAAATCAGGCCAGAGAAAATGCTCACCAATCCCCCCATCGAGCTTCCACCAATTCCTGTGAATTCCCGCCCAGGTTTTGTTCTGTACGTTTTATCTACAAAGGGTTTGAGTGTATCGGTGATGAATCGAATGTATTTCTTGCCACTGCCTACGCCGAGTACTGTTTTGCCCACGTTATATTCTTGAAGGCGTTCCGATTCCCCATGTTCTACAGCGACGATTATGATTTTGCCAATTCCATAGTCGGACATTACGGCTAGTTTCTTGTCTATTTGCCAGTTCCCGAATTCAGCATTTTCGTTGAATAGGTTTTGGGCATCATGTAAATAAAGAACTGGGTATTCTTCCTGGCTAGTACTATAATCATGCGGTAATAGCGCCCACACTCTCCTGGTTTTATTGAGTTGCGGAATTTCAAATTCCTCAGAAATCAAATGTATTTCAGGTAATTGACTTGGTCGGTAGGGTAGCCAGTTTTTACGCCATTTGGCTACTTTTTCTACTTTGGTCTCATTGCCGTCATACCAATGCCTGTTTGGAGTTCTGTTTCCAAATTGATCAATTTCTACCTCGGACCAGTCACCTTTGGTGAACTTGTAGATTAGCTCCTTTTCAAACTTATCACCAATGGGAAAAGTAAATTCATACTTTCCCTTTGCTACTTTTTTCATTAGAAAACGGCGATCTTGAGTCATCCAGTTATTGAAGTTACCTGATATATAAACAGGTCTTTGATCGTCATCTGGGGTGTTCAGAATTATGGTTTTCGTATTGCTTACTTCCGTGAGGGATGTATTTTCTTGTGATTCAGAATTCATTCAGTGGGTGATTATGGGCATAGCCCAGACTGCAAAAATAACTTTTGCAGGCATACCAATGAAATAAACTTAAAATCTTAAATTTTTTCCTCAGGTCTGAAACGGATTTCATCTGGATAGGGGAAGGCATGAATTAGTTCGCCATCTGTAATTCTTTGCTGAACTTCCTGCCAATACAATGGATCAAAAAGATCTTTGTGATAATTGAGAAAATGATCTTTAATATCCTTTCTACCAATCATCCATCGCTTGAAATCCTCTGGAAAAACATCATTTTTTGCAATGGAGTACCAAGGCTCAGGAGCGTAAATTTGCTCATAAGTTTGTGCCTTTGGCTTTTCCCGGAAATTCATATCAGTCAAAAACTCGATCTCATCATAATCATAAAAAATCACACGCTTCTGACGGGTAAGTCCAAAGTTTTTGGTCATCATGTCACCCGGGAAAATATTTGCCTGCGCCAATTGTAAAATCGCTCTTCCATAGTCTTCTGTTGCTTTCATGCCTTCCTCCGTACTGCAATCCTCTAAGAAAATATTTAAAGGATCCATTCTTCTCTCTGTGTATAAGTGTTTGATAATTAAATGAGAATCGGTAACCTTCAAAAGTGAATTAGTTGTCTTCCTCAGTTCAATCATCAACTCGCCACTGATTCGCTCAATTGGGATTTTGAAGTATTCAAACTCATGGGTGTCTGCCATTCGCCCTACACGATCGTGGAGAGAAACCAGTTTATACTTACCGCGAACCTCTTGCCGAGTCATGGTTTTTGGCGGTTCAAAATGATCCTTTATCAACTTGAAAACTATATTAAGCGATGGCAAAGTGAACACAGTCATCACCATTCCCTTAATTCCAGCAGATACTTCGAATTGATCATCGCTGGCATCCAGGTGGTGAAGAAAATCTCGATAGAATAAAGTTTTCCCATGTTTGTTGAATCCGATGGCATTATAGAGTTCATGGATTTTCTTGTGTGGAATGACAGAGTTGAGAAAGCCTACTACTTGTGAAGGGACCTCAGCTTCGACCATAAAGTATGAACGTGTAAAGCTGAACATACTACTCATAAGATTAGGATCAAAAATCAGTGTATCTACAAACACACCTTTTTCTCCGTGCAGCACAGGAATGATAAAAGGCATCCATTTATGCCCTAGAAATGTTCTCCCGATTAAATAAGCTGCTTTATTTCTATAAAAGACAGATTTCAAAATCTGGGTTTTTGTATCTGGACCAACCGTGTACCTTGTCAAAATCACCTTGCGAACACCAGCTATCAGAAATTTGATGTCTTGCTCTTTGTCCATAAAAGGTGCTCCAAAATCGTAATCATCGAGGATTTGGCGGATGTTTTTTTCCAAACCAAAAAAAGAAGGGTATGTTCTCAGGAGTTCATCTGACTCTCTTACGGCACAGGAATCAAAACCCTCCATGACAAACATCAATTCCTCATCAATGGTCATTTTCGGAAAGCTTTTTCTGATTACTGAATTGAAAAATGTTTCAGCTAATTCCATGTCAGGTCTTTCAGAAATCAGCAATTGATACATGTGTTTTATCTCCGTCCAACTGGAAGAATCAGATGCTTGCTCTCCCAAGATTTCTGAGCATTCCTTAGCAAGGGGAAATAGCAAATCCTTGTATAGACGAAGTCGCTGTTTATTGTTAAGATGTGTGTCATGCCAGGCTTTTTCGCTGAAATATTTTGGAGCCAATCGAGTATAGGTATTGAAACGCTCCATGTAAGTAATGAAGCCGGTATAAATTTTTTTGGCGACTTGTTGCGATAGTGTTAAGATCATAGAAAGTAAACTGTTCAGGGGATGAGCAAATTCAAAAAAATATTTAATAAAATTTTAATGTTTAGCTAAGATATAATTTCATTGATTTTTAAGGGTTTATAAAAGAAAATCTTTGGGGAAATAAAATTTTGAAAATCTTTCGCAATCGATTGTTTGGAGGATATGAAAACATTTTATACTTTTCGGAGGTATTCATAAAACGAATATCTACAATAGGTTTAATAGGTTTGAGAGCAGGAAAAGGTTGGGTCAATGTCCCAACCTTTTTTGTTTTTTAGTCATCCTGACTTAGCTTAACCTTCTCAATTTAATCTTCTATGAGGAGTCCAAAATCCACGTTTAATTATTTGACTACAGTTGGCATTGCTTTCATGTCTCTTTTAGCTTGTGATTCTAAAGATCAACAAGCTAATGAGCGTATTGAAAACATTTCGGATATTGAAGAAGAAATAACCCGGAATAGAGCGCTTATAGATTTAGCATTAGCTCAAAATAAAAACTGGTATAGCCATTGGAGTACCGATCTTGGTTTGTTTGATGCTTCACAATTTGAATTAGTGATGACTGATTCCATAGATCCCATGGAAATGCCTGAGAAAAACCCTATCCTGAAGGGGGATCCACTTTATCCTTATCAGTTTCCTCATCCGACTGGTAATGGAACTATAGATATTTATAGTTATAAAATTGAAGCCCAAGAGACAATTGATTATCCATTTTTAAACCCAGATTCAGAGGTAGTTTGGTATAAGGAAGATGGGATGAAGGAACGCTTACTTTTCATGGGCCCATCGGGGATGTTTGAGGATGGTATGTGGTTAAATGAAAGAGAGTTCTTAGTATTTGGATTTTTTCAGGAAGAGTCTGGATATAGACCAATGGCCTGGCTGATCAATGTGGAAAATCATATGCTAAGGCAATTTCAATTTGACAAAGTGTCTCCATCATATGAATCCCAATCCTACATTAATAAGAAGATCAAACAAATAGATTTAGGGTAAAAATGGATTTTAGAAGCGTTTTGAGTTTGTTGGAAAATGGAATGAAACATCCACTGCCCGGCCAAGAAGCGCAGCTTTCCATGTCTCCCAATCCTGTCGATATGAGGAGGTTTGATCCAAAACTTCCAAAAAATCATCGCAAAAGTTCTGTTTTGATACTTATTTATCCTTATGAGAACAAAGCATTTTTCCCTCTGATCAAACGGCCTGTTTACCCTGGTGTTCACAGTGGACAGATTGCTTTTCCTGGGGGGAAAATGGAAGTAGAAGACGAGGACGAAATAGAAACTGCTCTTCGAGAGGCTTGGGAAGAAGTAGGGATCCTTCCTGAGCAAGTCAAATTGATTGGCCGGATGAGTGATTTGTTTATACCAACCAGCAATTTTTTAGTAAGTCCTATTTTGGGTTATTCTGAGGTGGTCCCGGATTTTGTTCCAGAAGAAAAAGAAGTGGCAAGAATCATCCAAACAGCCGTTAGTACACTTTATGAGCCAGCTATTCGTAAGCAGAAAATATTAGAATTCAGCAATAATTTCCGCTTGGATACGCCATATTTTGAAGTGGATCAAGAGATGGTCTGGGGAGCTACAGCTATGATTTTAAGTGAGTTTTTGCAGATTCTGGAAAACGGAAAGAATTAGAGTTCTGGTCTTTTTGGACAATTGTTGCTATTGTTGCAATCGATTATCCCAGATATAATGGAAGAAAATACTCCCTTGCTTACAAATGATGCTGTAGTTTTTGGGTTGCTTATGGCAATACTCGCACTCATTTTTGCTACTTCAGCCAGTGATAAACCTTTTTGGAAGAAACTCTACGGAGTAATTCCCACCGTCTTGCTTTGTTATTTCATACCAGCACTTGCTAATTCTTTTGGGCTGATTTCAGGGGAAACCTCTAAACTATACGATGTCGCCAGCAGATATCTTCTTCCGGCATCCTTAGTTCTTTTTACTATTAGTATTGACATCAAGGGTATTTCCAAACTTGGCCCAAAGGCAATTATCATGTTTTTTTCAGGAACATTGGGGATTATACTCGGTGGGCCTCTTGCCCTGTTCACTGTAGGGTTTTTCTTTCCTGATTTATTGGGAGGAAATGGTCCCGATGAGATCTGGAGAGGATTATCCACTATAGCAGGTTCTTGGATCGGAGGAGGTGCCAATCAGACTGCAATGCTGAGAGTATTCGAACCAAGCCCGGTTTTATTCAGTCAGATGATCGCTGTGGATGTGTTAGTAGCCAATGTTTGGATGGCTTTTCTTTTATATTGGGCTGCTAAACCAGATAAGATAGATAAGATATTCAAGGCTGATAACTCTGCTATTTATGAGCTGAGAGATAAAATAGAAAAATTCAGAGCGGGAATCATGCGAATTCCGACCTTGAAAGACACGATGGTTATTTTGGGAATTGGATTTGGGGTTACAGGGTTTTCACACTTGATTGCTGATTTTGTGGCTCCATACATTGGAGAAAATTATCCGGAGTTAGAACAGTATTCCCTGAATTCAACTTTTTTCTGGATAGTGGTAATAGCCACTACAGTAGGATTACTATTATCGTTTACCAAAGCCCGTAATCTTGAGGGAGCGGGAGCTTCTCGAATGGGAAGTGTCTTACTCTATGTGTTGGTAGCTACAGTGGGTATGCAAATGGATTTGGGAGCCGTATTGGATAATCCAGTATTATTTCTAATTGGCATTGTATGGATGTTCTTCCATATCATCATAATGCTTATCGTAGCATTTATTATCAAGGCTCCATTCTTTTATGTAGCAGTGGGGTCTCAGGCAAATGTAGGAGGCGCAGCATCTGCACCGATAGTAGCAGCAGCTTTTGATGCTTCTCTGGCACCAGTTGGTGTGCTTTTGGCAGTGTTAGGATATGCAGCGGGTACGTATGGTGCATATCTTTGTGGATTGATGATGCAGGCTATTTCAATAGGGTAATGAAACATACTAGAAAATTAGTTTTTATATGCAATGGATCTGATTGTAAGAAAGACGGAGCCAAAAAGCTGTACAAAGAATTGAAGGAGATTACAGATGAAGCTCCTCTGAAAGGGAGTTGTAAATTCATCAAAACGAAGTGTATGGATATGTGCAAGACAGCTCCAAATGTAATTGTAGGAGATCATTTCTGTAAAAAGACAACAGCTGAAAAAGTCTTAGGACAAATAAAAAAGTCCTGAAAATTCAGGACTAGATTTTAGTGTTTTAGCACTTTCACCGCAGTACCACTTGCTGTGACCATCAGCATTCCGTCACGGATAGTTTCATAATCCAGATCAATTCCGATTATAGCATTCGCTCCAAATGCTCTAGCTTGCATTTCCATTTCCGCCATTGCAGTAGCTTTTGCTTCTCGTAAAACACGCTCATAAGCAGATGAACGACCGCCGACAATATCGGTGATACTTGCGAAAAAATCTTTGAAGACATTGGCTCCAATAATGGTCTCTCCAGAAACAATTCCTAAGTATTGATCCACGCTGTAGCCATCAAGTGTGTTCGTGGTAGTTACTATCATAGTGATGTGTTGTTAGTTTTAAAATATATTTTGTTGTCGGAGTTCACGAATATTTATGGAAAAAGGTTTACGGGAAAACTTGTATTACTTCTTTTGATCTGTCAAGGTGCTACAAGGAATGTGATTTATTAAGGATTTGATGCCTTAAAAATTAAAAGGTGCTTGATTTGGATTAGCTATTGTAAGAAGATTAGTTGAACTTTATGGTTCGAAAATTAACTTCTGGACAACTCTGAACAAAGGAACTATCTTTGAGTTTAAAATGAAATTTATTAGTGTGGAGAGAAATAATTTTGATCATACTCAGCAATTAGAATACAAGGAAAAACCCATAGAGGAGGCATCGATTTTGGTGGCAGAAGACAATATGGTGAATCAGATTTTGATTAAGAAATTCCTTAAAAAATGGCATGTTGGCAACTTAGTTATTGCATCAGACGGTCAAGAGGCGCTTGAAGAGTTTGATCAAGGTGAATTTGATATTGTACTCTTGGATATTCAGATGCCTCTACTTGATGGTTTTTCTGTAGCCAAATTAATTCGTGAAAATAAGAATTCTAGCAAAAGTCAAATACCCATATTAATTCTATCTGCTTCTTCTTATCATGAGATTAAGGAAGAGATGGGGGGATTTGGAATTAACGGTTTTATAGAAAAACCATTTACTTCGGAAGATTTATATGGGAAATTAGCTGAATATCTTAATTCGAAAGATATCAGTTGATAGTGGTTTAGCATTACTTTTGCCTGAGAGCTGTAGGTTTTCCCCCGCTTATTCCAAATCGACCATTCAATGCCCCTTTTTAATAGATACATAGTCCTGTTGTTTATCTTTTTTGTTGTTGCCAAAGCAGACGGGCAACAATTAATAACCAAACGAACAACCTTCTATGCGGTATTGGGCACTTCAGGAGGAAAACTCAATCAATTTGATGATTTGCTTGCGCAAAGGGGATTGTCGGGACTAAGAAATAGATATCAGACTATTGGATTGGGCTATCAAGCTAGAATAAATGATTTTGTTCTTGGGATGGATTTATTGCACAATAGAGGTGGAGTGAGTGAGTTGGATGATTTTAGGATAAAATACAGGACTTCAAGGGCCTTATTAAACATTGGCTACGCATTTACAGAAGAATCTCGATTTCAGCTGATCCATTACATGTCTTTAGGGGTTGGCTTTCTCAACTTTCAAATGTTACCATCCGAGCGTAGTGAAGATTTGGGTGCTTTTTTAGCTAATCCAGAGCAGGGGTTTGTACTGAGAAAAAAGGATATTCAACAGGGAACATTCAATTATGGCAATTTCCTTACTGAGATCGGCTTTCAGTTGAGCTATGATTTTGATCTGCCCGGCAGACCAGAGGCATTGCAACTTATCACCAAAGTGGGGTATGCATTCAGCCCTTTGGAAGGAAAATGGAATATGAATGGAATTTCATTTGATAATACCCAAAATGGAGCTTTTGTAAGAGTAGGGGCTGGGATTTCACTGCCAGATCGAAACTTTTTTTACAAAGATGCTAGCATTGGGATTTCATTGATTAGCAGTATTCACTTTACCTCGGCTAAGCAATTCAATGAAAAGCTAGAAGAGGCTGGTCTTAATCCATTGAATGGTTCTCCGTCCAACTGGGGCTTGAGGATATTAGGAAATACGGAGCGGTTCCTTTATGGCGCAGAGCTCTATAACCTTGCACTTAGTGAAAATGCAAACGCTGAAAAAGAACACTCCTTAAATAGCTTAAGAGTCTATGGAAATATGGGGTACAATTTGATTGAATATAGGAATTTTGGATTAGGTGCATTAGCAGGTCTTGGCTTTGGCAATATCCGGTACTCCCTTTTGAAAGAACAGAAACCCGATTTTCCGGAGCTATTTGAGCAAAGAGAGTTTGACGGATATTTGAAGAATAACGGGCTAATGCTAAAGCCAGAGGTCTTTGTAGACTATGGTGTCCCAATGACAAAACGAAAACTTTTTAAACTTGTATTTACAGCAGCTGCCGGGTATGAAATTCCCTTGGCAAACTACAAACTTGGCGATTTAAGTATGGCAAATTATATGTCAGGGTCTTATCTGAGTTTTGGAATAGGAGTTAGGCCATGATTTTTTCCTTTGGTTAATCCGAATCTACTTTTAGTGTGTCCTTTTAAGCAAAACTCCTGTTTTATTATCAAAATGATATTAACTTTGGGCAGCTTATCGAGAAAGACTGAGGGAAGGGCCCAATGACGTCTTAGCAACCTGTAGCCAAGGTGCTAACTCCCATCCCGATTCATCGGGAACAGATGAGCGGACTAGTACTTTGTACTTCTCTCCGTGTTTTGCTCGACAAGCTTTTTGATAAACAAAAAATTAGTATGCAAAACAGAACAGAATCCCTACTTCAACAACTTTCTCAGCGAATTTTGATACTCGATGGAGCCATGGGGACCATGATTCAACGATATACATTGACTGAGGAGGATTTTCGTACACCCGAACTAGCCTCACATCCTAAATCTTTAAAGGGAAACAATGACTTGTTGTCTTTGAGTAAACCTCAGATCATCAAGGATATTCATGCTGAATACTTCAAGGCAGGAGCAGATATTATAGAAACCAACACCTTCTCTGCAACTACCATAGCTCAAGCAGATTATGAGCTTTCTCATTTGGCTTATACTATAAATTTCGAATCTGCGAAGCTGGCAAGGGAAGTAGCAGACGAATTCACAACCAAAAATCCGGAGAAACCCCGCTTTGTAGCTGGAGCTATTGGCCCAACAAATAGAACTACCTCACTTTCTCCTGACGTAAATGATCCAGGGTACCGTGCGGTTACTTTTGATCAGCTGGCAGAAGCTTATGCTGAGCAAGTTCGAGGCTTGCTAGATGGTGGAGTTGATATAATATTGGTGGAAACAATTTTTGATACACTGAATGCTAAAGCAGCATTATACGCTATTCAAGATGTATATGAGGAAAGAAATATTCCCTTAGATCCCAAAGATGGAGGAATTCCAATAATGATTTCTGGGACAATCACAGATGCTTCAGGACGCACACTTTCAGGACAGACCACAGAAGCATTTTTGATTTCAATATCTCATGTACCATTGCTTTCAGTTGGATTGAATTGTGCTTTGGGAGCCAAAGAATTACGACCTTATTTGAAAGTGCTTGCGCAAAAAGCACCATTCTATGTGAGTGCCTATCCCAATGCAGGCTTACCAAATGAATTTGGCCAATACGATCAAGGAGCCAATGAAATGGCCGATCAGGTTAGAGACTTTTTGAAAGAAGGTATGCTAAATATCCTGGGAGGATGCTGTGGCACTACGCCCGAGCATATTTCAGCTTTAGCACATATGGCTGCCAATTTTCAGCCTAGAAAATTACAAGAAGAAGAATTAGAAGAAACGTTGGACTGAGAAGATGGTAAGAAATAATTACATGAAACTATCAGGCTTAGAGCCTTTGGTTTTTACCCCTGAAATCAATTTTGTCAATGTAGGCGAGCGAACCAATATCACTGGTTCGAAGAAGTTTGCCCGATTGATATTGAACGGGAATTACGATGAAGCACTAGAAGTAGCTTTGGATCAAGTAAGAGGTGGTGCTCAGGTGCTGGATGTCTGCATGGACGAAGGAATGCTTGATGGTGAATTTGCAATGGTCAAATTCCTGAATCTGATTGCTTCAGAGCCGGAAATTTCCCGAATCCCGATTATGATTGATAGTTCCAAATGGAAGATCATTGTAGCAGGGCTGAAGTGCGTGCAAGGAAAAGGAATAGTGAATTCGATCTCTTTGAAAAATGGAGAGGAAGAATTCATCCAGCAAGCCAAGACCGTAAAGAAATTTGGTGCTGCTGTAGTAGTTATGGCTTTTGATGAAGACGGACAGGCTGATACGTACGAGAGACGTATAGAAATTTGTGAGAGAAGCTATAGGGTGCTTGTGGATCAAGTGAAGTTTAATCCTCAGGATATCATTTTTGATCCAAATATCTTTCCTGTAGCAACCGGGATGGATGAGCATAGGAAAAATGCGTTGGACTTCTTTAACGCCACCAAATGGATTAAAGCAAATCTTCCTGGTGCCAAAGTTAGTGGAGGAGTAAGTAATGTTAGTTTTTCTTTCCGAGGTAATAATCCGGTGAGGGAAGCTATGCATGCGGCATTCTTATATCATGCGATCAAAAGTGGGATGGACATGGGGATTGTGAATCCAACCATGCTAGAAATCTATGATGATATTCCAAAGGATTTGCTAGACCGAGTAGAGGATGTTCTTTTTGATAGAAGAGAAGATGCTACCGAGCGTATGCTTGATTTTGCAGAAACTGTAAAATCGGCCGATAAGAAGGAAGTAGTAAATGAAGCTTGGCGTTCTGACCCTGTCTCTAAGCGAATGGAACATGCCTTAGTGAAGGGGATTTTGGATTTCATTGTAGAAGATACAGAGGAAGCAAGAATAGAACTTAAAAATCCGCTCAAGGTAATAGAAGGTCCATTGATGGATGGAATGAATGTGGTCGGAGACCTTTTTGGTGAGGGAAAAATGTTCCTTCCTCAGGTGGTGAAATCTGCCCGGGTGATGAAAAAGGCTGTAGCCTATTTGGAACCATTTATGCCTTTACCTGAAGAAGGACAGGAAGCGTCTTCCTTGAAAAAGATTCTTTTGGCAACTGTAAAAGGCGATGTGCATGATATTGGAAAGAATATCGTGGGTGTGGTTTTGGCATGTAATAGCTACCAAATCATTGATTTGGGAGTAATGGTAGATGCCCAGAAGATAATAGACGAAGCCGTGAAGAATAAGGTGGATATCATCGGGCTTAGCGGCTTGATCACCCCGTCATTAGATGAAATGGTGAATGTGGCTTCTGAGATGGAGCGTCAGGGAATCAAGATTCCATTGCTTATCGGAGGTGCTACTACTTCCAGAATCCATACAGCTGTGAAGATTGACCCAGTGTATAGCGGTACAGTTATCCATGTGATGGATGCAAGTAAGTCTGTTCCTATCGCTGGAGAAGCTATTTCTGAAGAAACCAAAGAAGCTTATCGGTTAAAGTATAAAGAAATATATAGGCAACTCCGTGTAGAGCATGAAGCTAAACAATCCTTAAAGCAACTAGTGTCATATACTGAAGCTAAAGCCAATCCAGTAGAGATAAACTGGGAATCCTATGTGCCAGTTGTTCCTAAAAAACTTGGAAGAACAGTCCTTAAGGATTTGGATTTGAATGTAGTCCGCAATTACATTGATTGGACTCCATTCTTCAGCACTTGGATGTTAAGTGGGAAATTCCCAAAGATATTTTCCGATCCTGTAGTTGGAGCTGAAGCAAAGAAAGTTTACGATGAAGCGAATGAAATGCTAGATAAAGCGATTGCTGAGAGGTGGCTTTCTGCGAATGCCGTGTTTGGCCTTTATCCAGTACAAAGAACCGATGATGATGCAGCTGTATTTGATGTTGCAGGTAATCAGAAAGCGTCTTTTCATTTTTTGCGTCAGCAAGGCAAAAAAGGTAAAGGCGTACCGAACCGTTCATTAGCTGATTATTTACATCCTACACAGACAGATTACTTGGGATGCTTTGCGGTGACTTCAGGTATCGGCATGGAAGCAAAACTTGCTGAATTTCAGAAAGATGGAGATGATTACAATGACATCATGTTCAAATCCATCGCTGACAGGCTGGCAGAGGCTGCTGCTGAATACATCCATGAGCAGGTGAGAAAGGAATATTGGGGCTATTCTCAGGATGAAAATCTTGAAAATGATTCTTTGATCAGAGAAGAATATCCCGGTATCAGACCGGCTCCAGGATATCCGGCTTGCCCAGAACATTCGGAAAAGATTACAATTTCCCAACTGCTAGATATGGAGAAGGAAATTGGAATCGAATTGACATCCAGCTTTGCGATGTATCCCACTTCCTCAGTCTCCGGATATTTCTTCGGTCATCCTGAGAGTAAGTATTTTGGTCTAGGAAAAATAGGAGAGGACCAAGTGGCGAGTTATGCGGAGCGAAAAGGAATATCTCTCAAGGATGCGGAGCGTTTGCTCTCACCAAACCTAGCTTATCAACCTAATTTAACCCTAGTAGAACCTACTGAATGAAATCGAGCATGAAAAAGATGCCACCCAACGGCATGATTATCTACCTTGCGAGATTCTCCCGAAACTAGTTCGGGACAGGCTATCTGACCTTAAAAAAGCAATTATTAATAGATGAAAATAACCGAACACTTAGCGAATACCAAAAACACGCTGTTTTCCTTTGAAATATTACCTCCGCTGAAAGGCCAAAGTCTGAAAGAATTACTGGAAGGAATCGCTCCTCTGATGGATTTCAAGCCCCCATTTGTAGATGTGACCTATCACAGAGAGGAATTCATTTACAAAAAGCATCCAAATGGACTGCTTGAAAAAATCAGTACTAAGAAGAGACCTGGAACTGTAGGTATCTGTGCGGCGATTATGAATCGTTTCCACATTGATGCTGTTCCGCATTTGCTTTGTGGTGGATTTACCAAAGAAGAGACAGAAAATGCGCTAATCGATCTAAACTTCATTGGAGTAGAAAATGTGCTTGCTCTAAGAGGAGATGCACCTAAGTCTGAAGGGAAATTTGTTCGTGAGACTGAAGGACACGGGTATGCAAGTGAATTGGTGGAGCAGATATTAAAAATGAATCAAGGAAGGTATCTTCATGAGGAAACCGAAATAGGATTCCAAACTGATTTTTGTGTAGGAGTAGCGGGTTATCCGGAGAAGCATTTTGAAGCACCTTCTATGAGGTTTGATCTGAAATATCTGAAAGAAAAAATTGACAAAGGAGCTGAGTACATCGTGACTCAGATGTTTTTTGACAATCAGAAATACTTTGAATTTGTGGATCAGGTACGCGCGGCTGGAATCACAGTTCCCATCATTCCGGGTATCAAGCCGATCACGACATTGGGACAAATCACTATGCTTCCCAGGACTTTCTTTTTAGATCTACCAGATCCTCTTATGGACGAATTGGAAAAGTGTAAAACCAATGCTGACGTCAAACAAGTGGGGATAGAGTGGTCTATTCAACAGTGTAAGGAATTGGTGAAATCGAATGTGCCTTCAGTGCATTTCTACACGATGAGTAAAGCAGATACTACCTATAAAATTGCCAAAGAAATATTCTAGATTTGAGGCAAAATTTTGCTTCTATGAAACTAGTTTTACTTTCTTTTGTGTTGGTCGCAACTTGTTTTAACTCGCTGAATGCCCAACGTTTGGAGTTTTTGAATAAGCATCATTTCCAAGTGTATGATACAATGGAATATGAGTATGTATTCCTCAAAATAATTCATGAAGATTCTGTTAGCATGAAATCCCAAACTTACACGAAAGACGGTAAGGTGAAAATCTCTCAATACACACTGATCAAGGATGGAAATGGTACTGAGAAAAATGAACTTTTGCTTCGTTTTTATGAGGATGGAAAACTTCAAAGTAACTGCAAGAGGGATTTAACTACTTCTGAAGAACTTGTAAAGACCTATTATAAAAATGGTCAACTGAAGTCAGAAATTAAGTGTGTCGAGGACGATGTGATTTCAGAGAATTATTACTCAGATTTAGGAGAGATAATTTCAAAACCTATTGTTAGTGAGGGATTACCCAAAGACGGTATTTCAGGGTGGAATAGTTATTTGGCAAAAACACTTCGTTATCCGTTGGATGCTAGAGCTGCTAATCAAGAAGGAAAAGTGATAATTGCTTTTGAATTAACTGAAGTAGGTGAAATTATAAACCCTGAAATAGCTAATCCTGAGGAGATTCACCCTTCTTTGGGTAAAGAGGCATTACGAGCTGTGAAAAATTATCCACACATGTGGGCTCCATATACGGTGAATGGTAAGGCGGAAATGTGCAACACTAGACTTCCGGTTTTATTTAAACTAACTGACTAAAAGAATAAAAAGAAGGCCGCAATTGCGGCCTTCTTACTTTGGTTGATTGGTAGTTTTTAGTCTTTACGGAGGTTTAGCGTAATTTCTTCATATTTCTTTTTGGTTTCATCTCCTAATTTATCAAAATTTTGCTCTAGCCAATCCAGGCTTTCTTGAGTAGTTTCTTCTATTTCCTCAGTGGTGTTTTTAGCTCCTGATTCCATGTTTTCAGATGCTTTATCCCACCAAGTCTCCACATTTTCCAAGTGCATGTTGGCTGTTCTCTCAAAGTTTTCAGCTTCTGCTTTAGCATTTTTCACTACGATTTCGTAGCGTTCTTCAATCATTTCAAGATTATCATCCTCTGCTTCAAGGTCATTATAGACTTTCTCAGCTCTGGAATCTAAGCTGTCATAACGTTCATCTATTAATGACCAGTTATGAACGGGCATAACCTTGACAGCAGTTTCTACACTATCTACGTAATTTTCAAGGTTCTCGGTGGCCTGTAAACGATCTGCTTCGGTGTAGTTTTTAGTATCACAAGAATACATTGCGACTACGGCTGCTCCGATAATTAAGGTTGCTTTAGTTTTCATTTTCTCGATTGGTTTGGTTTTAACACTTAAAGGTGTTGATGGTTAAATCTATCGATACAGTTGCAATACTGTTTCCAAGCTTTCATTAGATCGATAATGGACTCTAAAAAGTGCTTTCAATCGTTCTATTCGTCATTTTTATCAATACTAGTTCAATCGCTACGATTTGTCATTTTCCCCAGTTTATGATAATTATTACCCAATTTTTCCATTATCTGTGCATTTTGACAATGATAGCTAATGCTTTTTCTATCGAAAATATCCATGGCTTATAGACAGAGAATTTACTTCCTTCCTAACATCAGTGGGGGAGTTGATGATCTTTGGTAACTTGGGCCATGATTAAATTGATAGAATGTCCAAGGGATGCGATGCAGGGTGTCCCACAGTTTATTGATACCGCTATCAAAGCTGCGTATATCAATCAATTACTCGAAGTTGGTTTTGATACCATTGATTTTGGGAGCTTTGTGAGCCCCAAGGCGATACCCCAGATGCGTGATACCGCAGAGGTATTGAGTTTATTGGATCTTCACAATTCTAAGAGCAAGCTTTTGGCGATAGTTGCCAATGTACGAGGTGCAGAAGATGCGATGGACTTCCCGGAAATTGATTATTTAGGTTTTCCACTTTCAGTCTCGGAGACTTTTCAGAAGAGAAATACAAATGCTAACATCAACCAAGCCTTAACTACTGTAGAGGAGATTCAGAATCTATGTGAAGTAAAGGGTAAAACCTTGGTTACTTACCTAAGTATGGGTTTTGGAAATCCTTATGGAGATCCCTATTCCCCAGAACTAATTGCAGAGTTTGTTGAGAAGCTGGATCAGCTGGGAGTGAAGATAATATCTTTATCAGATACAGTCGGAATAGCTGACACAGAATTGATTACAAGCTTGTTAAGCCTTCAAATATCTTCTTTTCCATATATTGAATTTGGGGCTCATCTTCATAGCAGGCCAGAAGATATTGCGGCTAAGGTAATAGCTGGGGAAAAAGCTGGCTGCAGAAGATTCGATGGAGCGCTGAAAGGATATGGCGGTTGCCCAATGGCAGATGATGAGTTAGTCGGCAATATGGCAACAGAAGTGATGATTGAGACCTTAGAGGAAAGAGGCTTCGAACTTAACCTGAATAAAACGGAATTCGCAGAAACTTTGAAGTTGGCCAACTTTGTGTTTAACCCGTGAAATCGAGCATGACTAAAAAGTCACACACTGGGATGATTATAATGCATACGAGATTCCATAGCCTGCCCCGACCAATCGGGGTGACCTATAAAAACAAATTATAAACACATGAAAAGGGTTTAATAGCTAAACTAGGAGCTTATATTTTTTTCCCGGAAGTGACTTGACGATTCCCTCAAATTCCAATGTTAGAAGTTTAGAAGAAAGAAGTCCAAGCGGGATTTCTGTAGTTAGACTTAGGGAGTCAATTTCCATCTCTCCCTTTTCCTGCAAAAACTTCAAAATCATTTGTTCTTCCTCATTCCGATTTGCCAAGTCAATTTTTGGTTTCTGCGTTTTTATTTCTCCAGGTTTGCTCCAAAAAAGTGCTTCAGCTACATCATTTGGGCCAGTGTAAATATTTGCTTTCATTTTTTTGATCAGCAAATTACAGCCTTCACTGTACTGTGATTGTAGGTTTCCAGGAACAGCAAAGACATCCTTATCATAGCTGTAAGCAATCTCGGCAGTAATTAAGGCTCCTCCTTTTTCAGCTGCTTCTACCACAATAATGGCATCTGAAAGGCTTGCTATTATTCTATTTCTTGCTGGAAAATTCCCTGGAACCATGGGACTGCCCGGTGCATATTCACTGATCAAAGCACCTGTTTCCAAAATTGCCTCGGCAGTTTTTCTATGAATAGCTGGATAAATACGGCCGATAGGAGATCCCATCACAGCAATAGTAGGTAGACCGGCAGCCAGTGCTGCCCGGTGTGCTTCGATGTCTATGCCATAGGCAAGTCCTGAAATAATAGCGGGTTGATATGTTGCCAGATCATCTATGATCTTCCGGGTAGCTGATTTACCATAGGTGGTTGCACTTCGAGTTCCCACTATCCCTACAGTGCGATCAAAATTCAAATTGGTATTGCCTTGGGCAAAAATCATGACAGGACTATCTTCCTGCATTTTGAATCGTTGAGGAAAATCTGGGTGAAGAGAAGTGAGGATATGAAAATGTTTTTTCTCACAATCATTGATTAACTCGTCTGCAGTGCGGAGCAATTCCTCTTCCTGATTTCGAAGTGCCAGTAATTTCTCTCCGACTTTTGGAGTCTTGGCAACTTTTCCTTTGGGTAATTTAAAAAAATGTGATGCTGATCCTGAATAGGCTATAATAGCTTTAAATACTCCCGGACCTATTTTTGGAGCTAGAGCTAATGCCAGATGATATCGTAAATCGTCATGTGCCTGATTTTGCATTGAATTCGTCCCGGATATTTATTAAAAAATCTTTGAGTTCTTGGAGCCTTTGTACTGCCTGAACTTTATCAAATCCCTGTTCTTTACCAGATTTGATAACGTCCTGCGCTCCTTGTAGGGTGTATCCTTTTTCCTTTACCAGATGATAGATGTATTTGATCTTCTGGATATCAATTTTGGTGTAGCGACGATTGCCTTTTCTGTCTTTCTTTGGACGGATTATGTCAAACTCACCTTCCCAATATCGAATCAGAGAAGGCGCAACTTTAAACATCTGCGCTACTTCCCCGATGGAATGATATTTCTTTTCTATTTCTCGCTCTTTGTATGGCACGGCAAAAATTGTCTTTGACTCTAAATTAATGAAAATGCAATAGTTTCTTCAAGAAGAACTTTAACTGACTCAGAAAAAAACGATTATTTTAACGATTTAGTGTTTGAAGCATCTGAATTGCGGCAAGTCCAGCTGTCTCAGTACGTAGTCTTGCTCTTCCCAAAGATACTGGCTTGAACCCTAAATCTAAAGCTTTCTGAATTTCGATTGGATCGAAATCACCCTCTGGTCCTATCAAAATGAGGTATTTCCTGTTAGGATCGGCGCAATCAAACAAATGATGATCATGGTTTTCATCCACGTATGCGATGAATTTCTGATAATCTTCAAATTCTTTTGACTCCAGAACTTCATTTAGCTTTGAAATAGAATGAAGAGTAGGAATTCGGTACTTGAGGCTTTGCTTACATGCAGAAATGATTTTTTTCTCCAAACGATCAGTTTTAAGGTAGCTTCTTTCAGAATTCATGGTTTCCAAAAGTGTGAGTTCATGGAAGCCAATCTCTGTGATTTTCTCCACCATCCACTCCATTCGATCAGGACTTTTTGTAGGAGCAATAGCTAAATGAATATGGAAATTATCTTGTTTTACTTCAGTGGTGTGAAGAACTTTTAAGCTTGTCTTCCTAGGATTGGCTTCAAGTATTACACATTCGAAAAGTGTTCCTTCTCCATTAGTCACAAAGACATGATCACCTTGCTTTTTGCGTAGCACTCTACAGAGGTGCTTTGATTCATCTGGCTCAAGTGTAATAAGGGGAGGTATTATGTTTTCTTGAAAAAAGAGCTGCATAGGTAAATTTACTAAGACACAAAAAAAGCACATTTCCTCAGGAAATGTGCCTTAATACCATATAAACCTTATAATCTATTAACCTTTTGAAACTTCCATGCTGACACTCTTGCCTTTGATGGTATTGTTCTTCATTCCGTTGATCACTTGATCAGCATCTTTGGAAGGAACATCCACGAAAGAGAAGTTGTCATAGATATCAATTCCTCCAATGCTACGTCCCGGTACGCCAGTTTCACCTGCGATTGCACCTACGATATCATTTGGACGGATTCTGTCTTTTGCACCAAGATTTAAGAATAGACGGGTCATGTTAGCTTCACGAGCTCTTTCAGGTCTTTTACTACCATCTCTGGATCCACCTTCACGGCTTCCGAATTCTCTTCTTCTCTCACCGCCTCTTTCTCCACCTCTTTCATTTCTTCCACCTCTTTCACTGCGTTCGCCTCTTCCGAATCGCTCGCTTCTTCCACCGTCACGTCCACCTTCTCTTCTTCTGTCTCCACCGGATGTGTCTATGCTAAAGTTTTGATCAGCCATTTCTTTAATAGAAGAACCCATTACTAGTTTGATCAAACCAATAGCAACTTGATCAAGTGTAAGTCCTTCAGCAAGCATCTGTCCGATAGTTGCTTCGAAGATTTGATTGTCTTCTTCTTTCTCTACTTGTTCAGTAACGTCTTTTACGAATTTCGCTTTTTTCAATTCGATCAATTCAGCAGCGGAAGGAGGGGACATCTTCGTGATAGTCGCTTTGGTATATCTTTCCAAATCTCTCATCTTGAAGCTATCTCTTCTACCCGTCACGAAGCTGATTGCTTTACCGCTTTTACCAGCACGGCCAGTACGACCGATTCTGTGTACGTAATATTCTTCGTCCAATGGAAGGTCGAAATTGAATACTGCTTCAACACTATCCACATCAATACCTCTTGCAGCCACATCAGTCGCAACTAACACTTTGCAATGTCCTTTACGGAATTTGCCCATTACTTTGTCTCTCTGAGCTTGAGAAAGATCACCGTGAAGTGCATCAGCAGATATTCCTCTAGCGATCAAGCCTTCAGTCACCTCATCTACCATTCTCTTAGTATTACAGAATACTACGCTAAGGTTAATGTTGTGGACATTCATCAGACGAGCCATCAATTCCAATTTCAATGGATTTTTGACTTCGTAAAATGTTTGTTCGATGTTAGAAACAGTAAGTTCCTTTTTGTCGATTTTGACAATTTCAGGATTCGTCTGATATTTTCTAGTCAAGTCCATAATTGGCTTGGCCATAGTAGCAGAGAAGAATACTGTCTGTCTTTCTTTTGGCATTTCCTGAAGAATTGCCTCGATATCATCCCTGAAGCCCATGTCCAGCATTTCATCAGCCTCATCCAAAACAAGGATGCCTACTGAGTCAAGCTTCAATGTGCCACGGTTGATATGATCTTGCACACGCCCTGGAGTACCTACGACGATCTGAACTCCCTTACGGAGAACTCTGATTTGACGATCAATAGATTCGCCACCGTAGATAGCTACAGAATTGATTGCTCTGTGATATCTGGCAAGTTTTTGTATTTCACCTTCTACCTGAACAGCAAGTTCACGGGTAGGGCAAAGAATGATTGCTTGAGGCTTATTTAAATCAGCATCTACCAAATCGATGATTGGAATACCAAAAGCAGCTGTTTTACCTGTACCGGTCTGAGCCTGTCCTATAACATCTCTACCTTGTAGGATAAAAGGGATTGATTGAATTTGAATTGGGGAAGGTTGGGTATAGCCCATCTCTTCCACTGACTTAAGAATTTCCGCAGAAATTCCCAAGTCTGAGAACTTGAGTGTTTGATCCATGATGTTTCCTTAATTTCCCTGCCATTCGGTCCTAATAAATATCCCGACAAGCGACAGTAAGGAATTCACGGCACGAAAAATTGTTATTTGTCTTATTGACGGTGCAAAAGTAGGATTAATTATTTGGAACACCAAACTACTTCCAGAAGTATTTAGAATAATCGTGAAAAATTGGAGGTTTTTGGAGAAAAATATTTGGTTGTGGTATAGTAGAAATAATTTTTCAAGGAATTATTTTAATTAAGAAATTAATTGAATTATTTTTTATACTACTATTTTTCTAAATGCTGTATCAATGCTTCCTGCCTTATTTATAGAGTATGATCCGTTGATCTGCAGTGAAAATTCGATTTGGACGAATATTACTTGATTTAACTAGTGCGCCCTCAATGATTCTATCTTCAGGTAGTTCCAAAGCCCATTTATCTTTAATAGATTTTGATGTGATTTGGCATAGTAAATAGTCGCCGTTTTCAGCATAGGCTAGAACAAAAGCAGGCCTTCTTTTCGATGCACTTAAATCAGAGAATGGAAAAGAAACTACAACGATATCACCTTTTACAAATCCTTCCACTGTTCATCTTCTTCCTCCAAGAGCCAATCTTTGGACAATGATTTTTCCGATATTAAATACTTAAATATGGGATCTTCTACTTTATCATTACCTAGTTCCTCTTCCAAGAAAAAATATAGCTCCTTTTTTTCTTCTTTGGATAGTCGCCTCAGAGATTGTTTTAAGTGAGTTATTGATATATCTAGCTTTATTGTTTCCATCCTGGAAAAGTTAATCAATTATTTAACGATTTTTTAATCGAAGCAACTTTCAATCTTCCAATCCTTTTTTCATAAAAACGATGTATTCTCACTCGCTTCCACGGTCATTTCCTCAGCAAGTTCTTTGCCCAAGTATCGGTCAATAATACCATGAGCAAGGTATAGGAGAGGAGTAAGAATAATTGCAACCGTCATTTTGTAGAGGTAATTCATTATTCCTACCGCGATGATTTGGCTGATACTCCAGTTTCCAAACACATAAAAAGCGATACCCAGTACCACAAATGAATCGATGAACTGGCTGACTAAAGTAGATCCAGTGGCTCTGAGCCAAATTTTATTTTCTCCGGTGATAGCTCTCAGCTTTTGGAACACATAGACATCGATCAATTGACCAAGGAGAAATGCAGTAAGTGAGCCGATGATGATACCAAGTCCCTGGCGAAAAATGGTATTGAAGGCATAGCTGATATTAAAAGGCTCTCCCTCAGGAGTTGTAGCATTCACATCCAACCAGAAATCTGCCGGTGTTAAGACCGTGACTAAGCTGATTACGATAAATGCATAGGCAATCAATCCAGCTGTAATAAAAGAGATTTTCTTCACCCCTTTTTTACCGAAATACTCATTGATAATATCAGTCGTAATAAAGACTACCGGCCAGATTACAGCACCAGCAGTCAGGTTGAAATCCAGAAGATATTCTCCGAAAAATGTCCAGTTGACAGGATCAAAACCAAGTGTTTTCTCAGCAGAAAAAATCTTAACGCCGATGATTTCCGCCAAAATTGCATTGGTCAGAAAGATACTTCCCAGTATGATGAAAAGATTAGTCTTTTTGGAGCTTTGAGTTTTGTTCATATTGCATAAGTCTGACCTTCCTCACTCAAAATACTAGCTGGAAATACACTTTTTGCTTCATCAAGCAGTGGGTCTAAATGTACATATCTTGACGAAAAATGACCCAAAAGTAATTTCCCCACCTTACTCATCCTTGCGATTTCAGCGGCTTGTTTTGCTGTGCTGTGAAAGGTGGTTTTAGCCCTTTCTAAATTATCCTCCATAAATGTAGATTCGTGGTAAAGTAAATCTACATTTTTCAGATATTGTTTTAAAGCAGGATCGAAAATCGTGTCAGAGCAGTAGCCATATGTCCGCAAAGGAGGAAGCGGATAGGTGTAATCTTTGACTTTGAAAATCTTCCCATTTTCATCCTTAAAATTCTCTCCTGTTCGTAGCGCCTGAATTGCAGCGAATGGGATAGGAGCCTGCTGTAACTTTTCTTTGATCATACTTCGAAGTCCTGGTTTTTCCCGAATCAAAAAACCAGTGGTGGGAAGTCTATGTTTGAGCGGAAAGCTAAACACATCGTAGCGTTCATCTTCCAATATCAAATGCAGCCCATCATCCTGTGTTTCCACAAAATTCAATGGGTAGTTTAGCTTGGTGTTGCTATATCTAAAATTGGTTGTAATAATCTCATCTAGTCCTTTTGGGCCGAAAATAGTCAGGGGAGCGGTTCGCTTCGCGAGATTGTAGCTGGAGAGCAAACCAATCAAGCCTAAATAATGATCCCCATGAAGATGGGAAATGAAAATGTGGTTGATCTTGGAGACTTTAATCTTGAAAGCACTGGCCTGCAGTTGCATTGCTTCTCCGCAATCCAGTAGTAAAAAATCCTGCCCAAATCTAACGACTTGGGCAGTATGGTGCCTTCCATGCACAGGGATGGAAGATGTGTTTCCTAATATGGTGACTTCAAAATCCGGTCTCAACCTTCTTCCTCTTCTTCTTCTTCTTCCCCGCTTTCGATTGCATGCATGAAGATGGCTTCACTTGCTTCTTCAAGGGAACTTACCAAGTTTAGTTTTTTGTCAAGCATTGAGATTTTCAACAGTTTCATTACGTGATCTTGAACGCCTGAAATGATGAAAACACCCCCGTTTTTACCAAATTCCCGATCTCCAACAAGCAATGCGCTTAGTCCGGATGAATCTACATATTTTACTTCGCTCATGTCCAAAACAAGATTTTCGAAGCCTTCAGCGTGAATCGTCAACAATTCAGATTTTAAAACCGGAGCAAGTAAAGAATCCAATTTTTCTTCCTGTGGAGTGAAGATGACGTACTGTTCTTTTTTATCAATTGAATATTTCATGTGTTTATAATAGTATGAATTAGTTGTTCTTTAAGTCCAGATGTGAAAGGATTGCTTTTTCAATTCTTGACTCAATTTCTGTTGTGTTTGCTTTTTGGAATTTCTCTCCAGTTATTTTTTCGAATAGCTCAATATAGCGATCAGAGATGCTTTCTACAATTTCGTCCGTCATTTCTGGCACAGATTGTCCATCCTTGCCTTGAAAACCGTTTGAAATTAACCATTGTCTAACAAATTCCTTGGAAAGTTGTTTCTGTGCGATTCCCTTCGCCTGGTTTTCTTCATAACCATCCGCGTAGAAATATCGAGAAGAATCAGGTGTATGTATTTCATCAATCAGGAGAATTTGATCGCCGACTTTACCAAATTCATATTTCGTATCAACCAAGATCAATCCCATTTCATTGGCCATTTCCTGACCTCGCTGGAATAATGATCTAGTGTATTTCTCTAACTGTACATAATCAGCTTCACTAACTATTCCTTGCCTCAGGATTTCTTCTCTGGATATATCCTCATCATGCCCTTCGTCCGCTTTGGTAGTAGGTGTGATGATCGGGCTAGGAAAAGGATCATTCTCGCGCATGTGTTCAGGCATCGCAACTCCACAAATGCTTCGCTTACCGGCCTTGTATTCTCTGGCAGCATGGCCAGACATGTAGCCCCGGATCACCATTTCTACTTTGAAAGGCTCACAACGGATACCAATCGTGACATTGGGATCAGGAATAGAAGTCACCCAATTCGGTACAATGTCGGAAGTAGCAGCAAGGAATTTGGCAGCGATTTGATTCAGAACTTGGCCTTTAAAAGGAATTGGGCGAGGTAAAACCACATCAAATGCAGAAATCCTATCGGATGCAACCACAACCAATTCTTTGTCAAACATATAGACATCACGAACTTTTCCTTTGTAAAATCCCTGCTGTCCAGGAAATTGAAAATGGGTTTCTTTGATTGCGTTACTCATCCTTTTATTGTTTGGGCAAAAATAGAAAAAGCATTGCCTTTCTTCTCTTCCCAGTTCTATTATTTATCTGTTTTGTTTCCGTTTTCGTAGGTTTCCGTTTTCACGAGGCTTCCACTTTCATCAAAATACTCACGCTCGCCCTGTAGTTTTCCAGCTTGAAAACGTCTGATTTCCTCCAAAGAACCATCTTCTCTGTAAATTCTTACCTCACCTTGAGGCTCATTGTTTAAGTAATTGATTGCGAAGTAAACCTGACCATTTTCATAGTAATTTATTTCCAAAACTGAATTTCCTGACTTGTCAAAGGTCGTTTTTTGTTTAATCTTAGCTGTAGAATAATACTTTTCATGTGGTTGAATATTGATTCCTTTTTTAAAGACAGACTTTTCTCGGATTGTTCCATCTTCATAATATTCTACTTGCTCTCCCTCCGGTAAGCCCTTCTTATAAGTACCCCTTCGCTCGGGTAATCCATCTGGATAATTCAGTTCATAGATCCCGTCCAATAGACCTTTGGAGTAATCTATCACGGAAAGTACCTGTCCATCTTCATAATATTGCGTTTCCCGCCCATCCAATTCTCCTTCAGCATAATTAGCAGAGACGATAAGCTGCCCATTTTCAGAAAATTCTTCAAAAAGTCCATCGTACCGACCTTCAGAAAAATTCACTTTGGACGCTTGCTTTCCCGATTCATAGAACGTTTCGCTGAGCCCATCAGGCTTGTTGTTTTTAAAGTTGGTTTTGTCACTAATCTGCCCAGATTCATAGTAGGTAATCACTTCCCCTTCAATCTGATTATCTATATAAGTAGAAGTCTGCTTTAACTTTCCTCCAGAGAAAAAACTTTTTGATTCTCCTGATCTAACATTTTCTATAAAAGGAATAATTCTAAGCGTATCACCAGTCTCGGGATCTAGGTCAGCAAAAAGACCATTTCTTTGATCGTTTTTTAATTGACCAATTTGAACAAGATTTCCTTCTTCGTCAAAGCGTTTGATTTCCCCATTCGCTTTGCCGTTCACAGTGAAATACAATTCCTTTACCAGGGTTTCTTCCTCATCATAATAGGTGCGAATAGTATCCTGAGCCAATGCTAAATTGGCTAGAAAACTGGACGCAATCGCGATAAGAAAGAGTGTTTTATTCATGGGTAAAAAGAAACCACAAGACAAAAAATCTTGTGGTTAAATAATGGGTGAAAATTACATTTTCTCAATTACTAATGCAGAAGCTCCACCACCTCCGTTGCAAATCCCTGCAACTCCGATTTTGCCGTTTTTCTGATGCAAGACAGAATTTAACGTACTTATAATTCTGGCTCCTGAAGCTCCTAGTGGGTGTCCCAAGGAAACTGCTCCACCAAATACGTTGACTTTATCGTTGTCCAGGTTTAATTCTTTTTGATTTGCTAAGGCTACGGCTGAAAAAGCCTCATTGATTTCATAGAAATCTATGTCTTCTGCCGTCAATCCGGCATGTTTTATTGCTTTTGGAATGGCCAAGGCAGGAGCGGTGGTAAACCAAAGCGGATCAGTTGCTGCGTCAGCAAATCCTCTGATTTTCGCCAGTGGTTTCACTCCTAGTTCCTCTGCTTTTTCTTTGCTCACCAAAACCAAGGCGGAAGCTCCGTCATTCATCGTAGAAGCATTGGCTGCAGTGACAGTTCCTTCCTTATCAAATACAGGTCTAAGTGAAGAGATCTTATCAAACATTACGTTTTTGTATTCCTCATCTTCGTCAATAACAATAGTTTCGCCTTTTCTACCTTTCATTTCTACCGGTACCACCTCATCTTTGAAGTATCCCTTTGCCCATGAATCAGCAGATCTCTGGTAGGATTGAATGGCATATGCATCCTGAGCTTCACGGGAGATATTCATTTCCTTAGCCGTATTATCAGCACAGTTTCCCATCGGGAATTTATAATACACTTCGAAAAGCCCGTCTTTTACCAAGCCGTCCACAAATTCTGCATTTCCATATTTGTAGCCAAATCTTGCTTTAGGAACATAGAAAGGTACATTTGACATGCTTTCCATTCCACCTGCGACTACCACATCATTGATGCCTAGCATGATGGATTGAGCCCCAAACATCACCGCCTTCATACCCGATGCGCAAACTTTGTTAACGGTTGTACAAGGAACATTATAGCCAATTCCGGCGCCAATAGAAGCTTGTCTGGCAGGAGCCTGTCCAAGATTAGCAGAAATCACATTTCCCATAAAAACTTCCTGTACTGCTTCTGATTTTACTCCTGCTTTTTCTAGGGCGCCTTTGATAGCTGTACTACCAAGTTCTATTGCCGAAAGTCCGGCTAGTTTGCCTCCAAAACTTCCCAAAGGAGTTCTTACAGCTGAAACGATATATACTTCTTTGATCATGATTATTTGGGTTTAGTTGATGTTAGGTGACCAATGTAAGATGCCCGGTGTATATGGTTCATCGGTCTTCAAACATCCAGCATCCGGCATTTTTTACCAATCAGGAATACCTCTTTTAGGTCGTTCTGTGGCTTTTTTCTTGTTTTGCTGGATGTACCGTAATTCAGCTGCATTCATGCTTTCTAGGATTTGAGAAGCTTGCTCAGGAGTTAAATTCATCGCTTTTAACTTTTCCTTAAACTCCTCCATTGCTTTTTGCTTATCAGCTAGATTGGCATCCATCTGATCATTGGCATTCTCACCTGGCTCTTCGTCGCTCTGCTCAGTAGGATCCCCAGCCTGGGATTCTTCGGCTTTATCCTCATTGGTTTTGTCTCCATCCTCTTTGGATTCTTGCTGCTCACCATCTTCTCCTTGGCTTTGCTGATCTTCCTGCTGCTGTTTTTCCTCTTGGTTCTGCTGATCTTGGTTCTCTTGGTTTTGCTGATCTTGCTTTTCCTGTTCCTCTTGTTCTTTTTCCAACTTTTCTTTCAAAGCTTGGAGCTTAGTGTCTCCTGGGAATTTGGATAAACCATCGTTAACAGTCGCTAAAGCCTGATCCTTTTCAGTTTTGACATACGAGCGAGCTGCACGATTGAAGTATTCGCCGGAAGTTTGGGCGATGCTGCTGGATAGGCTTAGGGTAAAAGCAAATCCCAGAATTAATAGAAATTTATTTCTCATCGATCTCAGTGATTTCTTGAAGACTTGTGATAAATTCTTGGTAAGCGGCAACTGTTTCGTCTTGTTGCATAGCTTCATTCATAAGGTTCAACGCATCTTTGAAGCGGAATTGTTCCACTAGCCTGTCAGCCTCTGCTTTTTTGCGCTTCGCAAATTCAGAAGGTTCAGGTTTGTTTTGATCTTCATTTTTGCGTTCCTCATCCCGTTGCAACCATCTTGCCAGTAATTCATAATTGTGTCTGGCGACTTCATTATTAGGATCTTGAATCAGAGCAGATTTGAACTTGCTCAAGGCAGGCTCATATTCCTTCTTATTTCCCAAAATCACCCCTCCTTGATTAAACGCAAAGGAAGAAAGCACCTTATTTGGAGCAATTGAAGCTTTGTCGTAAAAACCATTAGCCTCATCTACTTTCTCTGCATACTGATTACTCAATCCGAGATTGTAATCTAGCTCAGGCGAAGCATATCCAAATTCGTCAATTAAAACTTGATGATGTGTGATTGACTGCTCATATTCAGCTTTGGCATAGCTTTCTCCTGCCAAATCAATGGCCGAATTCAACCTGGAAACTCGTGTCCAAGATGCGGGAATCAGAAGGAAAATTGCCAAGGTTAGCTTACTCCAGCTCATTTATAATTTGATGGTTTTGATTGGCAACATCATATCCAGCAAAGAGAGGACTAGACCTGCCAATAGGAAATAAAAATACTTATTTGCAGAAGCTTCCACAATTCTAGACCCTGTTACTCCGCCTTCTACCCGCTCCAAGGCAGCAGTCAATTCACCGATTTCTTGAACTTCATCAGAAATCTCAAAATACTGGCCATTAGTTTCGGCTGCAATTTGTTGAAGAGGTGCACGGTCAAGAACAGTTTGCGCAGGTTTACCTGTTTGCGGATCAATTACTAATCCGTTACCTCTTGGTATGCTGCTTCCTCCTTCTGTTCCGATTCCTAATGAAAAGACTTTTATTCCTTCACTATTCAATCGGGATCCAATTTCATCCAGATCATCTCCAAAGTTTTCTCCGTCAGAGATCAGAATAATTGATTTAGATTTTACTTCCTGGCTCTCATCATTCATGAATCTTTCTTCAGCTATTCTAAGCGGGCCATTGAGATCTGTACCGGAATTTGGAACCAAACCTGTATTTAAACCATCGATGTATAATTGAAGTACACTTTGGTCAAAGGTGAGGGGGCATTGCATGAAGGCTTCAGAACTGAAAATAATCAATCCAATTCTATCTGAAGGAAAACTTTTGGTTAGATTCTTCAACTCAAATTTTATGCGCTGAAGTCGGCTAGGACCTATATCTGTAGCATTCATAGACTGGGATAAATCCACTGCGATGAAAATGTCTTTACCTTCTTCCTGGATTTCCTTCATTGAAGTGCCGATGGAAGGGCCTGCAAATGCAATGAGAAACAGTACAAAATAGACTGTCCTTATGACCATTTTTGAGAATAGCCTGCGCTTCTCCACTTCCAGCTTGCGGTTGATGTTCCAATAGCGAAATAGATAAATAAAATACAGCAAGCCGAAAATGCCGGCTAGCAAGAGGGTGAGTTTTACATCCGGATATGCCCAAATCATGGCCTGAAATTATAAAATAAAGATTACTTTAAAAGGGAGAATGCCATAAGTGGTGAAGCTAAATTCAAATGTTCTTGATAATTAACAAACATTAATTTTTACGATTCGTCTAGCTTTGGGAAAACAATTTTAATTAATGCAGCATGAGGCCGACTGCCATATTGAGTAAATTTATTTTTATTGTCCTTTCCATTTTACCTTTTTCTCGTCTTACAGCGCAGGAAGCAAAGGTTTTTAAGGCACAAGTACTAGATGTAACAAACTCTTCTCCGCTCCCAGGAGCCAGTGTCTACTGGGAAAATGATGTGCCTTCAGGAATAGTTTCAGAAGCAGATGGTTTTTTTCAGATTAAAATTAAATCCTTGCCTGCCCGCTTAGTAGTTTCTTATGTAGGCTTTGAAACTTCAATACGAGTAGTCACCGAGAAAGACTTGGAGAAATCCCAACGGTTTTTCCTCAAACCTGAAGAAATGTCTCTTGATGAAATCATCATTCAGGAGAGAAGACCTGATGAGCAAGTCAGAAATATGGAAACAGGGAAAGCAACTATTCCAATTGCAACTATTAAGAATATTCCAGCTCTTTTTGGGGAAGTAGATTTGTTGCGGAGTTTGCAATTGCTGCCAGGAGTTCAGACAGCTGGGGAGGGTACCACTGGATTATTTGTACGCGGTGGTTCTGCGGACCAGAATTTGGTGCAATTAGATGGTGCGCCCATTTACAATGCCTCTCACTTTTTCGGATTCTTTTCAGTATTTAATCCCGATGCGCTGGATCAGGTGGAGCTTTACAAAGGTAATATGCCAGCTTCTTTTGGCGGAAGACTTTCTTCTCTGATTGATGTGACTTTGCGGGAAGGAAATAATGAGCAGATTCATGGTGAAGGAGGGATAGGCAGTATTTCTTCACGTTTGACTCTGGATGGCCCGCTTATTTCGGATAAGTCCACCTTTGTTATTTCTGGCAGAAGAACCTATGCGGATTTATTTTTGAAACTTTCAACTAACCCAGATATTAAAAACAACAAACTGAATTTTCATGACTTAAGCGGGAAGTTGTCTTTTATTCTAAGCGAAAAGGATAAGCTGACAGTCTCCAGTTATCAGGGAAGCGATTTCCTTGGTCTTGATGAACAATTTGGTTTGGGTTGGACAAATTGGATTTCCTCAGCTCAATGGAGTAGGAATATTTCTAAGAAGCTGTTTTTCGATCTGCAAGGATATCATTCCAGATATAATTATCGCGTAGAATTTGATGATCCTGATAATGGGTTTGAATGGAAAAATAAACTTTCTGAAACTGGTGTAAAAGGTCAGTGGACATTACTTAAAAGTGATAAAGTTCAAAGCTATTGGGGCTTCCAGAGTCAGTTGTATCACTTTGCCCCAATAGAATTGAACCCTGCGGAAAATAGCAGCATTGAACCCGTATTTACTACTCCAAAAAATGGCTTGCTCAATAGTGCTTTTGCAGGACTCACTTACGAAATCACCCCTAAACTCAGCACGGAAGCCGGACTTCGATGGGGTTTTTTCAATCAAATAGGAAAGGGTGTTGACTATATCTATGAAGGCAGCGAAATAGGTCCAGAAATTCCGATTACAGATACGGTGAATTACAAGGCGCTGGAAAACATTAAGTTTTATCAGGGACTGGAGCCAAGAATAGCTTTTCGATATTTGATCAACGATGAGTTTTCTGTGAAAGCAGCCTATAATCGCAATTTCCAGTATGTGCAAATAGCATCAAATAGCTCTGCAGGCTTGCCGATAGATCGCTGGATTCTGGCTGGAACCTATGTGCCACCGATACGATCTGATCAGATTTCGCTTGGACTATTTCGTAATTTCAATGAAAACCGATGGGAGTTTTCTGCAGAAGGATACTATAAAGATTTAAGGAATGTAATCGACCTGCGAAATGGGGCACAGGTATTATTTACAGATAATGTAGAAACTGAACTTCTAACTGGAAATGGCTGGGCTTATGGAGCTGAGTTTTTACTCAGAAAAAATATTGGTAAAACCACAGGCTGGTTGGCATACACCTATTCCAGAACATGGAGAAAAATCACAGGTATTTCTTTGGGACAAAAATACAATCCGAGATTCGACAGACCACATGATATTACACTGGTGCTAAATCATGAATTCTCACCGACTTGGTCGGCAGGCCTTACGTTTATTTACACTACAGGGCAGGCAGTTTCATTTCCTATTGGAGTGTATGACTTGGATTATCAATCCGTCCCGTTGTATTCAGATTTTAGAAATGAGGATCGTTTTCCGGATTATCATAGAATGGATGCGTCAGTCACGTGGAAAAATGCTGATAAAGGAAGAAAATGGAAAGGGAGCTGGAATTTCTCCGTTTATAATTTATATGGTCGGAAAAATCCTTTTGCCTATGAATTCAGAGAGATCTACAATGATGATTTCCGATACGATAATGACGAAGATGGTCCGATCATGTCGACGAAGCAAGGTATCGTAATGACGTATTTGTTTACATTTTTACCATCAATTACCTATAATTTTCAGTTTTGATATGAGGATACTTTGGATAGTGATTTTAGGAATAGCGGCTTTTTCTTGTCAAGAGGAAGTCAACCTTCCATTGGCTACAATTGACGGTGAAATTCCCATAATCGAAGCCATGTGGACTGATGATTCTTTTTATAATGTGGTAAATGTTTCGCTGGCACGAAATTATTTTGACTCGGTTGATACCAAGGTGATTTCTGATGCAGAGGTCTTTATTAGCACGTCTACACGTAGGATTCCTTTTGAATTCAATACTACTTCCCAAAGGTACCTACTGGTAAATTCTGGAGAAGTAGCTAAAGTAGGAGAGACTTATCAATTACATGTAATCTGGAATGAGAATGAATTCACGTCTTCCGGGACCCTTTTGGCTCCTCCTATTGTAGATAGTGTGACTTATGAATACCAGGAAGATCGCCTTTTTCGAAAGGAGGGATATTACATAAAAGTGTATGGTGAAATCCCGTTCGTAGAGAATAATTATTATAGAATCAGAGTAATAGAAAACGATACGTTGAAAAACAACCGCGATGATTATTTGCTTTTCGATGATACTTTCGGCTTAAGGTTTTTTGAGGAAGGTCTGGAATTGAATTACTCTTTCGACGAAGGAGATAAGGTAAGGCTTGAACTCTTTAGATTAAATGAGAGTGCCTTCAATTATCTTTCTCAATTAGTCAATTTGTTATATAATGACGGAGGATTATTCTCGCCGCCCCCACAAAATCCAGATTCAAATATTAGCGTGATAAATGGAACTTCAGATGTTTTGGGATATTTTAGTGTAACCCCAGTACTTAAAAGAACTGTCGTGATCGAACCAGAGGAAGAATAGGTTTTTGCAGAAAAGCATTTTTCCGAAAGGGTCTTGGCAAGAAGCTACAATCCCCTAAGTACCTACGGCTAAATTGATTTTTTACTTTCCATAGACTTCGTCAAGTTCCTGATAAATAATAGTTTATAACTTTAACCCGCATTATGCATTAGCAAATCTACTACGGTTTCAAACCGCCTCAAAATCAGTCGCCATGCTTCACTTTTCGCTTTCACCGTAGCGGTGCTACGACTCGATCTCCAAAGTGACTGATTTTCTTGCAGTTTGAACCCTCGCTACGAATCCTAATGCATAGTCCGGGTTAAATGATGATGGTCTAAGATTGAATCTTTCTCTTTTCTTGTACTTTTTCCGTAGTAATACGAAAAATTCGTAGGATTATTAAAAATTCGTTTTTACCTTAGGGATATGAATGAATTAAATAGCAACGAAGAAAGGATCATGCGTATTTTTTGGAAACTTGAAAAAGCGCTGGTCCGAGATGTACTTGAAGAGCTGCCAGATCCAAAGCCGCCATACACCACGTTGGCTTCTTCTATCAAACTACTGGAGAAGAAAGGTTATTTAGATCACAAAGCGTACGGCACCACACACCAGTATTTCCCATTGGTATCACAGGCTGACTACAGCAAAAAAAGCGTGAATCAATTGGTAAAGCATTATTTCGAAGGCTCGGTGGGGAATTTCCTCTCTTTCATGGTGAAGGAAAATAAGATTTCTGACAAGGAAATTGAAGATCTACAGAAGATGATAGATGATATGGACAAACCCACGGAGTCATGAATTCAATCCTAATTTATTTAGCCGAAGCAAGTATCTGCGTTGCTATTACAGTGCTCTTTTACCGATTTGTATTGAGTGAGTTGACATTCTTTACACTGAACCGGGTGATTTTGATCGGTATGCTGATGCTTTCCTTTATTATTCCGATGCTTTCTTTCAACCTAGGTATCACATCCATAGGCACAGGAGAAATTACTCTTCCTGAGTTTTTGGTAGGAAAGGAAGTCGTGCAGGAATCAGTAAGCTTTTCGTGGCAGGAAATCCTCTTTTACACTTATCTAGCGGGAGTGATAATGATGACTATACATTTGGTCTTTGGCTTTTTTACCTCCCAGCGCTTACTAGGCAAGTCCAGATTGATGCAGTACCAGGATTATTGGATTGCTGTACATCCTCAGTTTATTCCTGCCTCATTTTTCAGCTACATTTTGCTTCCTGATTTTGATCCTAATAGATCCGAACAGAAACAAATAGTCCTACATGAGTCAGTGCATGTACGCTTGAGACATAGCTGGGACTTACTGCTTGTTCAGTTTGCTAAAATCATTTTTTGGTTCAATCCATTGATTTATCAGTTTGAAAAATCACTCAGAGAAGTGCATGAATATCAGGCTGATCAGGGAGTGACCTCTACCTACTCTAGGAAAGAATATTCTGGGCTTTTGCTTCAGATGATTACCGGGGGACAGGGCTGGCACTTCATGAATAACTTCAACCAATTTCAAACCAAAAAACGAATTATTATGATGAGTAAACCACAATCCCAGAAAAAGGAAATGCGTAGGTTCTTGCTTGCAATTCCCGTATTAGCAGCTTTATTTTTTGTGTTTTCCTGTGAAATAACACCAGAAGAAGATATAGAAGGACCGACCATGATGGGAGAATCAACTGCAGCTACAATAGGTCCTGCTGACCTAGGAGCAAGAAAACTAGCTAAGGATGGAGAGCTTATTTATGACGTAGTAGAACATCAGCCAGAACCTAAGGGTGGAATGGATGGATGGAATAACTACTTAAGCAAAAATTTGACATACCCCGCTCAAGCGAGGAGAATGGGGATCGAAGGAACGGTGATCGTAGCCTTTGTAGTCAATACTGACGGCAGTCTTTCAGATTTCGAAGTTATCAGAGGTATCGGGGGAGGCGTTGATGAAGCGGCGATTCAAGTTGTTGAAAATGCACCAAATTGGATACCTGGCAAACGCAAAAGTGGTGAAAGCCTTAATACCAGAATGAGATTACCTATACGGTTTAAGCTTGGTGGGGATGAAGCGGAGAAAGATATAAAGCTTGATTTTAAAGTAGAAGAAGTTCCTGTATCCGCTATTGTTGTAGGTTACGATTAAGTCAAGTTAAGGAGCAATTCATGTTCCTAACAAACTAGAATTCAAGAGACCATAAAAATATCTAAACCACATATTATGAAACTATCAGCCCATAATTTACCACTTAAAGCAACCCTATTACTTGTGGTTGCGCTGTTTTTCTTCGCAACTCTTCCAAATCAGGAAGCTTTTGCCCAAACAGAATCCGAGAAAGTCCATAAAGAAGTAGATGAAATGCCAACCCCTCCTAATGGAATTAATGGATGGAATAGCTACTTGGCTAAAAACATGAAGTACCCAAAGGCCGCAAGAGAAGCGAACGTAGAGGGTAAAGTAGTAGTAGCATTTGTGGTGCAGGAAACCGGTGAGATTTCCAATGTGGAAATAATCAGGGGAATTGGGAAAGGCTGTGATGAGGAAGTCATGCGCTTGGTGAAGGAATCGCCTAAATGGAAACCGGGAAAAAAGGACGGGGAAATTGTGAAAACACAGATGATGCTACCTGTGAATTTTAAATTGTAATTAAGTTTTAATTAGTTAGAAAAACACTCGGAGCTTCTTCGAGTGTTTTTTTATGTTAAAATTTACGATAACTACGTAATATTACGAGATAATCGTAGGTTTTTTATTATTCATTTTCTACATTAAGATCATGGAAGAACTAACAGCATACGAAGAACAAATCATGAAGATATTCTGGAAACTTAATCGGGCTATTGTTCGGGATGTATTGCATGAGATTCCAGATCCCAAACCTCCTTATACCACACTGGCTTCCACTGTCAAGGTCTTAGAGAAAAAAGGTTATCTCGGACATAAGTCTTACGGGAAAACCAATGAGTATTATACGTTAATTGCTGAAAATGATTATCGAAAGAAGAGCTTTAATCACTTGGTAAAGAACTTCTTTGGGGGATCTGTGGAGAATGTGCTTTCGTATTTGGTTAAAGAAAAAAAGGTATCTGAAAAGGATATTCAGGAGATGCACAACCTGATAAACAGTTATGAGAAAAACAATAAATCATGAATGGATTACTGAATTACTTGATTGAAGGGAGTTTGATGATAGGGATTGGACTTATCAGTTATAAGCTGTTTTTTGAAAGGTTGACTTTCTTTCAGGGCAATCGGGCTGTACTACTTGGGATTGTGTTTGTTTCATTGTTTTTGCCTTTGATCACATTGGATTTTACTTTTTTAGACACCACTTCAGTAGAAACATTGAGTAGTTCTATGCAATGGGTAGAAACTAAGGTCATTACAAATAATTTAGATTCTGAAGAATTTGCATTCTCTTGGCAGTCTGTCCTGATGTTGGGATATTTTGTTGGAGTGTTATTTACTTTCACCAGACTTATATTGGGAGTAGCCAAGATGATGCTGATGATCCGTTATTCTTTCATAGCTCAATATGCCGGAATGACCATTATGGTGAATCCGAAATTTGTCCCTTCTTCCTTTTTTAAGCGCATATTACTTCCATCTTTTGATCCGGAAAATGAGGAGCACCAACAAATTATTTTGCATGAATCAGTGCATGTGGATCTACGGCATTCTATAGATGTTATGCTGATTCAGCTAACCAAAGTGGTTTTTTGGTTTAATCCATTGATATATCGGTTGGAGAAATATTTGCGTGAAATTCATGAGTTTCAAGCCGACCAAATTGTAACACAATCGTATTCTCCAATTTCATATTCAAGGCTTTTATTGAAGCAACTCAGTGCTGACTGTGGGCTTCAATTCATGAATAATTTCAATCAATTTCAAACTAAAAAAAGAATAATTATGATGAACAAAACAAAATCAAACAGTATGCTCAAAAGCAGATTTCTGCTGACAGTACCTCTTCTGGTACTTATGATTGGGCTTTTTTCCTGCGATATGGCTGGGAATGACAGAAAGATTGTCGGTATATGGATAGGCAGCGATTTCTCTTTTGAGCAATCCACAGGACCAGATATGACTGCGGTGATAGAAGGCGGCAAACAACTCCATAAGGATGGTAAGCTAATCATCAGAGAAGACGGGACTTACGAAATAGTTGTAGGACAAAATGATGTGAATGGAAGTGGTGTATGGAAATTGGAAGGGGGCAACCTTATAACTACTGATTCAGGAGATAATGTAACAGTTTATGAGATTACAGAATTAAGCTCTGATAAGTTACAAACAGTTCATGAAGTAACAATGGATACTCCAATGGGTACTGTTGCTGGGAAAATTACGCTGACTTATTCTCGTTAAAAAATTTATCAAAATCTACGATCATTTCGTAGATTTTAACAAATTAAAGCTACTGAGATTTTCTTAGTCGCTTTTGTTTTAGTTTGATCAGAGGGTGATGACCCACATTTTGCGTAGCAATATTTACAGCCTTTTGATGATTAAGGTTAATTCTGGTAATTTCGAAGAATTTCAAAGAAAAAGTCTATTCAATCAATGACCAAAACCAACCTAAAAAGTCAATATAGAATCAATTTTTTATGGTGTATTCTTTTCCTAGTTTTTCCCCTTGGTCTTTTTTCCTGCACCAGTGGACTTGAAGGGAAACTAGTCGGAACTTGGAAGGGAAGTGATTTTCTTTTTCAAAAGACGGAAGGCCCGGATTTGGTCGCCACTATAAATGGAGGCTTAGAAAGACAACTGAATAGCAAATTGGTTTTAAACGAAAATGGGACTTATGAGAAGCTGGTGGGTGAATATGATAATGGAAAAGGGACCTGGGTGTTGGAGGATGACCAATTGATCACAAGAGGTGAAAGCGGAAATGAGTTAGTTTACCTGCTGCTTAAAGTCACAGACAAGGAATTGATCATAAGACATGATGTGTCTGTAGATACTCCAAAAGGTCAATTAGTGGGGACAATTACCTTGTCCTATCTTAGATAAAATCACGTTTGGGAAGTTTTTATGGCTTGATTATAAGCAAAGTATCTGCTTCATTGCTATAAAATCCATCAATGGTTTTTTGATTGAGGACAAAATGGAGTAATTTATCCCACTAAGTTCTTTTCCCTAAATAATCTAACCTATGAAATCGATCATGACAACAAACTTCATACAGGGTTTTTATAAATGTGAGATTCCATATGGCCATTAAAAATCAAATTATACCCATATGAAAAAGAGAATATTCGCGCTAGCAGTAACGGCGAGTGCATTAACTTTGAGCCCTTTAGCTATCGCCCAAGAAAAAACTCCGCCAGCGATGAAACCAGAAGCGACGGAATTTTATACTCCAGTTCCGCCTAAAGTAACTCCAGGAGCAAATAATACTGCGCCACCATCTGATGCAATTGTGCTTTTTGATGGGAATAACTTAAATGGATTTGTAAGTGCAAGAGATGGTTCCAGTCCAGCAGAATGGACTGTCGAAAATGGTGAATTGGTGGTAACCAAAGGAAAAGGTGATATCCAATCCAAGTTGCCTTTTGGCGATGCTCAATATCACGTAGAATGGTCTGCACCAACCGAGATCGTAGGTGAAGGTCAAGGCAGAGGCAATTCCGGATTTTTCTTGATGGGAATCTATGAGGTGCAGGTATTGGATAGCTACGAAAGCAAAACCTATACGAATGGGCAGGCAGGTAGTATCTATAAGCAGCATCCGCCATTGGCGATGGCCTTGAGACCTGCAGGAGAGTGGAATTATTACGATATCATCTTCAAAGCACCACGCTTCAACAAGGATGGGATAGTAACTTCACCCGCGACAGTGACAGTCTTGATGAATGGTGTATTGGTTCAAAACCATGTAATTCTAAAAGGTCCAACCGAATATATAGGTATACCAAATTACAAGGCACATCCAGAGAAGTTACCGATCAAACTCCAGGATCACGGAAACCCAGTAAGATTCAGAAATATCTGGGTGAGGGAGCTTTAATTAGTTATTTAAAAGGAGCAGGATTTATTAATTCTGCTCTTTTTTTATTTTATCAATAACCCAATAACCCAAGATACTATGTCCTCAAGAAGAAAATTTATCCAAAACACAATGCTGCTAGGAGCGGGATTAGGCATGCCGAATATCCTGACAGCTGCAGATTTCGGAACCTTTACCCGGAAAATTAAACCATCAGACCAATTGAATTACGGCTTGATTGGCTGTAAAGGGATGGGTTGGTCCAACATGAATGCGCATCTTAAAATGCCTCAGGTGAACTGTGTGGCTTTGGCAGATGTAGATCAAAGTGTACTGGACCAGAGAACAGAAGATGTATTCAAACTTCGTGGAACTCGCCCAAAGCAATATAAGGATTACAGAAAACTTTTAGAAGATCCGGATATTGACATTGTGATTGTTGGAACACCGGATCATTGGCATTGTCTGATTATGTGCGATGCTGTGTCAGCAGGCAAGAATGTCTATGTAGAGAAACCAATTGCCAATACGATTGAGGAATGCCAGCTCATGGTAAAAGCTCAAGAGCGCTACGGCAAAATTGTTCAGGTAGGGCAGTGGCAACGTTCTGGTTCACAATACGCCGAAGCAATCGACTATGTGAAATCAGGGAAACTAGGTCAGATACGTCTAGTGAAATGCTGGGCGTACCAAGGTTGGATGAAACCTGTTCCAGTGCTTCCCAATGGACAGCCTCCTGCGGGAGTAGATTATAAAATGTGGCTGGGACCAGCTCCCGAAAGACCATTTAATCCCAACCGATTCCATTTTAATTTTAGATGGTTTTGGGATTATGCAGGAGGTCTGATGACGGATTGGGGTGTACATGAGATTGATATTGCACTTTTTGCTATGGGTGTGACTGCACCGAAATCTGTGATGGCTTCCGGAGGCAAGTTTGCCTATCCTGATGATGCTTCGGAGACGCCTGATACACTTCAGACGGTATATGAATACGATGGCTTCAATATGCTTTGGGAGCATGCTACGGGTATAGATGGAGGGAATTATGGTACTACAGAAGGAATTGCTTTCATTGGTAATAATGCTACGCTTGTAGTGAATAGAGGAGGATGGAAAGTGATTCCTGAATCTGAAACTGTAGATGGTAAGCGAGAGCCAAAAGTACCTGAAGTACCACATACTTCCGGGGTAGGATCTGCGCTGGATCTTCACGCAGTAAATTTTGTAGAGGCAGTGACAGCCAATGACCCAAAACTTTTAAATTGCGCTATCCAAACAGGAAGCATCGCTGCGATCAACGCCCAAATGGGAAATATCGCTTATAAAACAGGCAAGAAAATCTATTGGAATGCAGACAAAAATCAATTCACAGATTCTGAGGCTAATCAGTTGATCAAAGCTCAGTATCACAATGGATGGAAATTGCCGAAAATATAAATTGGAAATACGATTGAAGGAGTAGAGAGCCTGCGAAGAAATTTGGAGAGTTTTTTAAATTAGCCATGGTTTATCCATGGCTAATTTTTAATTGATTTTCTTTCAAAAGGCCAGCGCAGCCAAGCCTAATTTCGATTTGAGCGGATTGATGGATTTCAGAACCTTGCCAGAATATTTTTTAACTATATCATTTCCGAGAAGCTCTGTCAGGAATTTGGTTCTGTTGTTTTTTAGACCAAGAAAAGCAGTCTTTTTATCATCATCCGATTTTTCACTTTTGTTGATATCTATCAGTTGATCTACAAAGCTGGAATTGTTCATCATCAGTTTGTCTTTTTGGTCTGCGTTTAAATCAAGGCCATCAGTAGCATTTAGAATTCCCAATAGTTGAGTGGAGAGATCCATCTCAGGAAGATCCATTTTCAGCTTAACATCTTGGGCATTTATAGTAGTCGATAGGACAAGAAAGAGGGCAATGCCTAGGTATAATTTCATATGATCATAATTGATTTTATTGCCATCCCGATAGCTATCGGGAGGAATCTCGCCTGAATGATAATCATTTATCCGTGTGTCGCTTGTCATACTCGATTTCAATTTGTGCATAATTTTTAAATTATCGTGAATAGTAAGATTTGGTGATTCAGTCGGCTTAATTTCACCTTATTTAAATAAACCTTTGCCCATATTCATCAAGCCACCTAGATCCATCCCGCCTTTTCCACCGCCCATAAGTGAACCTAGTAAATCCGAAGGAATGATACTTCCCTGACCGCCCTGCATGGATGATATCATGGAGGACATAATGTCGTTATTGTCTTGAGGAGCATCATTCACCCGTTTATTGAAAAAATTCATAATCATAGGAAGCGCAGCGGCAGCTATTCCCATGGCTTGTTCTTTAGAGATTCCTAGTTTATCCATCAGGTTTTGGGACACATCGCCTTGGAGATTATTGATCACTGGAGCATCTGGAGAGGTTTCACTTCCGGAAAACATCTCTTTAATAGCGTTCAGGTCTCCTGAAGCTACTTGTTTTTGTACGCTCGATGCAATCGAATCTTTCAGTACTGACGCTGAAGCTCCTGCCTGATCTTGATTCATCCCGGCGAGCATTTCCTGTAGCGGGCCTTCGGCCATTTTTAACAATTGATCTAACATAATTATAAAAGTTTGTTTGATGTAATTTCTTGAAATTGAAAAAGTAATCCAATAAGAAATATGGATTTTACAAAATTATAACATATTCAGATTATACTTTTCTCTAGAACAAAGTGCGCTCTATTAGAGAAGTTGAGGTTAGTTTTTACTTCCAAAACATTGCACACCCATCAAGTAGGGTACGTTGAAAAATTCGCGGTTATTGAATACTTGAGCCCCACATCCCAACAGCTCGAAATGTGGATTGAGAATGCTCTTCCGATGGGAAGGGGAATTCATCCAGAGCTGCACCACTTCCCGTGCATAGCTTAAATATGTATGAGGGAGAATGACTTCATGTCGGGAATTTGCATAGGTGTACATCCCGCCGCTGCGTGGAATATTGATTTGTCTGCCAGTTTGATATTGCAAGCCTATACTGGAGCTGATATTTTCACCTATTAGCATGCGCTGAATACCCTCGCGCGCAAATCGTTCACCAATTGTTTTTTTGCCTTTTACTCTACTCACATGAGAATAAAAGTTATAACTGACCATGTCATTGGCATGATCGGAAGCTACTTTTTCTATTAAATCGGAATACTCAAAAGGTGTAAGTCCATACCTGATTCGCTCTTCATTAGTTACATAGAACATCGCCGCCTGTAACAATCCACGATCTATCTTTTTGTAATTGATGGTTTGGTTTACAGCAGCTAGTTGGAAAAATTGTTCAGGCGTAAAGCGTTTGTAATCAGAAGAGATCCAGGTTTGGGCAAGCAATGAGTGCGAGAATAGAAGCAGGGAAATTGAGAGAAACCGTAAAGTCAATTTGCTTATATTTTGAAAATGGTCTTTGAATTAATTTGTTCTCAAGACGAAAAATTGGCTAGAATATTATATTTGAGCAAAATTGATTTGACTGAAAACGAACAAAAAAACTGTGCGATTTTGAGACAGTCTGATTTAAGTGTGGTTTTTTAGTATACTTGAAATCAATCACTTAACTTGAATATTCATATGATGGTACTGTTTTTTCTGTATAAAGAATTCTTACGCATCACTACCACTTATTTTATCAATTAAGATCCATATGCTTTTAGGAATCGGGTTAGGGATCTTACTTCTTTTATAACCACTTAAATAAGCAGTTTTTAATCCAAATAGTTTACTTAATTATGAGAAAATTTATTCTTGGTTTGTCGATTTTGACAGCCCCATTGCTAAGCCAGGCTCAGACCGATGCTCGGCTAATGCAACTGCCAGATGTCTCTGAGACGCAGATAACTTTTACCTATGGCGATGATATATGGGTAGTGCCAAAGCAGGGTGGAGTTGCCCAGCGTCTCACTTCTCCGGCTGGTCCGGAAATGTATCCTAGGTTTTCACCCGACGGTAATCAGATTGCTTTTTCTGCCAATTACAACGGAAATTATGATGTATATGTGATGCCTACTTCAGGTGGAGTTCCGACCCGCCTGACTTATCATGGCATGCCCAATGTAGTTCAGGGCTGGACTCCAGATGGCAAATCCGTATTATTTACATCAGGTCGTGAAAGTGGCAAAGAGCGATTTTCACAGTTTTACACAGTCTCTTCGACAGGGGGGCTTCCTGCCAAATTACCTGTGCCCTATGGAGAGTTTGCTTCCTATTCTCCTGACGGAAAAAGATTTGCGTATACCGATAGAAGTCGGGTAAATAGAAACTGGAAAAGGTACCGAGGCGGTACAGCTCCGGATATTTTGCTCTTCGATCTGGTAGATTACAAAACAGAAAATATTACCAACAACACAGCAAACGACGAACTCCCAATGTGGATCGGTGACGCGGTTTATTACATGTCGGACAATGGACCTGAGCAAAGAAACAACCTCTGGAAATATGATCTGACCAGCAAGCAGAATACACAATTAACAGAGTTCAAAGATTTTGACATCACCTTCCCTTCCAATAGCGAAAAAGAAATTGTATTCGAAGCTGGTGGAAGCTTGTATCTATATGACATTGCCTCTGGGGAAGCTAAGCGGGTGGGAATTCAGATTATTTCTGATCAAAAGGCGATGATTCCAAAAATTGTCAGCTTAGAATCTGACCTAATGGCTGCCAGTCTTTCTCCTGACGGAAATCGCGTGATAGCTAACGCACGTGGCGAGCTTTTTAATTTACCAGCAAAAGAAGGCTTTGTTACCAATCTTACAAACACATCTGGAGTAGCAGAGCGCTATCCTGAGATTGCTCCAGATGCCAAGAAGATCGCATATTGGTCAGACGCTACGGGAGAGTATCAACTTACTATTAAAACACTGGGGGTTGATTCTCAAACTAAAACACTTACGAATTTTAAAGATGGTTTTGGCTACAATATCTTTTGGTCACCGGATAGTAAAAAGATTGTGAGTGTAAATCAGGCAATGGAAGTATTGTTGATCGATGCTGTCTCAGGAGATGTGCAAGTGATTGATAATGGTAAATATATGTTTGAAGGCAGTTTGCGAGGCTTTGGAGTGAGTTGGTCGCCTGATAGCAGATACATTTCTTACAGCCTTTCGAAAAATAATAGAGCTACTTCAACACTTTTTGTTTTTGACACCAAGTCAGGCAAGACTTCACAAATCACCTCTGGCTTCTATGCTGATCAAAGCCCAACATTCAGTGAGGATGGAAAATACCTCTTCTTCAGGACAAACCGGAATTTTGATCCTCAATATTCTGACATAGATAATACCTTCATCTACTCCAATACTACCGGCGTAGCGGTAGGTACGCTCAATCAATCGATCCCGTCACTTATTTCGCTAAAAAATGATGAGATCAAAGTAGAAGAAGAAAAGTCTGACAAGGAAGATGATAAAAAGGATGATAAGAAAGAAGAACCAGAATCAGTGGAATTTGAGACTTCATCCTTCGAAAACAGAATTGAAATGCTTGAAATCCCAAATGGAAACATAGGAGGACTGGCTACGCTGGAAGGAAAACTTCTATATGTTCGCCATCCTAATACCGGTGTGGGAGAAGATTCTAAAAGCAGTTTGCAGCTGTATGATTTAGAAGATAAAGAATCCAAAACTGTAATAGATGGAGTAAATGGATTTTCACTTTCTGCAGACCGTAAGAAAGTGATGGTCTTCTCTATGGGCAAACTAGCAGTGATTGATCCTGCTCCTGATCAGAAAATCGAAGAAACAGTACCGCTAGGAGATATGCAGATGACTGTTGTTCCTGCCGAAGAGTGGAAGCAGATTTTCAATGACGTATGGAGATTTGAGCGGGATTACTTTTACGACCCGAATATGCATGGTGTAGATTGGGAGTTGATGCGCAAGCGCTATGGGGATTTGGTCGCGCAGGCAGGTTCGAGACGAGACGTGAACATCATCATTGGCGATCTAATTGCAGAGCTGAATGCTTCTCACACCTATAATGGAGGAGGAGATCTGGAGTCTGGACCTACCTTGTCTGTAGGATACTTGGGAGCAAATTTCGAACTGGAAAATGGTGCCTATAAAATTGAAAAAATAATTCAGGGAGCCCCTTGGGATGTAGAAGTTCGATCTCCATTACTCAAGTCAGGTGTGGAAGTGAAAGAAGGCGATTATATTTTGGCTATCAACGGTCAGGCTATTGATACTAATAAATCAATTTATGCAGCACTGCAGGGATTAGCAGGTAAAACAATACAGCTAACCGTAAATAGCTCAGCCTCCATGACTGGAGCCAAGACTTTTTTGGTAGAGCCTCTTGGATCTGAAGCCCGATTGAGAAATCTTGCTTGGATTAATGATTTTCGAAAGAGAGTGGAGGAAGCTACAGATGGAAGAATCGGTTACATATTTGTGCCAAGCACTGGAGTAGATGGACAGAATGAGCTTTTCCGCCAGTTTTACGGACAGATGGAGAAAGAAGGGATGATCATCGATGAGCGCTTTAATAACGGTGGTCAAATTCCGGATCGCTTCGTAGAACTCTTGGATCGCAAGCCGCTGGCATTTTGGGCGGTTAGGGACGGTGAGGATTGGGCTTGGCCTCAATCAGGCAACTTTGGTCCAAAAGTGATGTTGATCAATGGCTTCGCAGGTTCTGGCGGAGATGCCTTTCCCGATTATTTCCGAAAGAGAGAAATCGGTCCATTGATAGGTACACGTACTTGGGGTGGTTTGATCGGTATTTCTGGTGCTCCAAGTTTGATCGACGGCGGCTCTGTGACTGTGCCGACCTTTAGAATGTATGATCCTGATGGCACTTGGTTCAAAGAAGGACATGGCGTGGATCCAGACATAGAAGTGGTGGAAGACTTCGAAAGTCTTGCAAAGGGAACCGACGCTCAATTAGAAGCAGCGATCCAAGAAGTGATGCGTTTGCTGAATAGCAGTGACCGCTTTAAAGTACCTGCAAGACCAGGGTATGAGAAGCGATAAATCACATAATTGACTATTAAAATAATCTCTCCATAGAGCTGTTCTTTGGGGAGATTTTTTGTTTTTACCAACCCACTGATTCTTCCACGTGATTTTCTATAAGTGCCAGATTATTTGGTGATAATGATTTTTTTACGTTAATAAATTTTAATTTGTAATGAGTTTTCAGATTTAGAGGCACAGTGAATTTTGCGTCAACTATCATTAGGTTTTTGAAAATTCCGAGATGATTTTTTCTCATCTCTAGCTTACAGACTGGGCAGTATGCAAGGCTTTTTTAGCATGTATTGCCTCCCATTGTTGAAAGGATATTTTACCATTTAATACTAATTTTTACCTATGGCTACTTTGAAAATCAAACTTAAAGGACAAGATCATTCATCATTCCATAAAGGAGATGACAGCGGGTTTGAACTCTACCAATTTGATCATGCATACACTGTAGAAAGTCCCACCAGAGGGGATGTTCCAGAACAGATTCTTGAACTTGGAGATAACCATATTATTGAGTTTGATTTTGAAGACGGTGCCGTTTGGATGGGAGACAATGAGACGCTAAAAACTCTTTTCCCCCAAGAACTCAAGCGCTCAGCAGATGGAGATGAATTGTATCTACCAAGTGAATTAGAATCTGATGAGCAGGATAGAGGTGTATTCAAGAAGATGGGCATTAAGCTGTTGAAGGTCTTTGTGAAAAAGAATGTCATACAGCCTAAGATTAGGGAAATGGCCAAAAACCTGGAGGATAAGCAGTTGGCTTTTCCAGGTGAAAATTTCAATAAAGTGGATTATGGTGTATTGGCGGCATGTTCACCTAATATCGAGCTAAGCACGCTAAACTTTAAAGAGGATAATGTGGCTGACCTGGATGTAAATAGGCGGTATTTGCTTTTGCTACACGGTACAGCATCCTCAACAGTAAGTTCTTTTGGCGATCTGAAAGAATCCGAGGAATGGCAAAAATTAAATAAAGCATATGGTGAGGATCATTTACTGGCATTTCAGCATAGAACACTGACAACAAGTCCTTTGGAGAATATTTATAAACTAGTTCAATACCTCCCAGCGGGAATAGAATTGGATCTGCTAAGCCATTCACGTGGTGGACTATTAGCTGATTTGCTAGCAAGATTCTCTACAAGTGAAGAGGGGTTTGATGACTTTGAGAAAGACCTTCTAGTAAAGCATGAAAGGGAGGCTGATCTCAAAGTGATCAAGGATATTAGAGACATTCTGGCAGCTAAAAAGATCACAGTTAGATCAATGGTACGTGTTGCTAGTCCTGCCAATGGAACTACATTGGCTTCTAGTCGTCTGAATATTTTTCTAAACGTCACCTTCAATTTGATTGGACTGACAGTGGGGAGTGTTGGTAACCCAATTTTCGTTGCCTTTAAGGAATTTATCATGGAGGCTGTTGCCTGCAAAGACGATGTGGATGTATTGCCAGGGTTAGAAGCGATGAATCCCAACTCTCCTTTCATCAAAGCGATGAATTATCAGGACTCGGGTATTCAAATTAAATTCCCACTCTTTGTGGTTGGTGGTAGCAGTGAATTGAGCCTAAGCTTTAAGACACTAGTGGTTATTCTGGGCAAGTTTTTCTTTATGAAAAAGAATGACCTAGTCGTGGATACAGAAAGTATGAAATGGGGAGCAAGGCGTGTCTCCGGAAACGTAGCGGTGTATATTCAGAAGAGTGGTACAATCAACCACTTCAAGTACTTTTCAAATCCTGATACGGTAAAGGCATTGGTATCAGGACTATCGGCTGAAGTAGGGGATATTCCTGATAGTTTTGAATTGAAATTAGTAGATATAGATAGGGGAGCAATAGAGATTGGGGTTTACAAAAAGGATAAAGTCGGGGGAGATCGGCCAATAGCAATCGTTATTCCAGGGATCATGGGCTCTAATATTGGAGAGAATGAAGACTTGTTATGGATTAATTATTGGCAATTCCTTAGAGGGAAATTGATAAATCTGGCCTATGATTCCAATGTGAAAGGGAAACTCTCCGCACATTCCTTGATCAAAACTTCCTACGCAAACCTTGGAGAAAAGCTAGCTCAGACCTATGATATAGTCACTTTCCAATTTGATTGGAGAATCCCACTGAAACAGAGTGCAGACGATTTTAAAAATAAGGTCGAGGAACTTCTGGGTTTCAATCAACCAATCAAAATTGTTGCCCACAGTATGGGAGGAGTTTTGGTCCGTGATTTTATTGTTTATCATCAGGAAACATGGCAAAAACTCAATCGCTCAATAGGTTTCCGTGCAGTATTTTTAGGTTCACCTCTTGGCGGATCTTATCGTATTCCATACGTGCTTTTTGGCAAGGACAGTTTGATAAAATTGCTGGGAAAAATAGATATCAAGCATTCCACCAAGGAGCTTCTGGCTGTTTTCTGCAATTTCCCGGGAATTCTTAATCTTTTACCAATGAGTAATAGTAACAGACATGATTTCTCTGATAGGAAATTGTGGGAAAGGATGCGTGCTGCTTCTGGTGATGATTCTTGGCCAATACCTTCAGCAAAGGTTTTGGAGGAATTCGGAGAGCATCAAAAGCTAGTTCTGCAAAAGGTAGACGATATAGATTACTCAAATATCACTTACATAGCTGGGCAAAGCGGAAAGAAAAGCTTTACGATTTCCAATCTGGAAATTGAGGATGGAGAATTGGTATTCTACGCCACGAATGCTGGAGATGAGAGCGTTACATGGATGTCCGGTATTCCTAAAGGTTTTCATGACAAGAACCAAGTATATTATGCAAATGTGACGCATGGAGGTCTTTCCAAGGAGAAGAATCTTTTTGTTGCTATTGAAGATTTGCTGATATATGGAATTACCACAAGGCTTCAAAATAGTCTTCCGAAATCTCGTGGGGAAGAAAAGGATTTTGAACCAGCAGAAACTGAGATTTTTGATATCAGTGAAGAAAATGTGATGAATACCATTTTAGGTATTGAAGAGGTGGAGGAAAAATGGAAGGAAGAAAAACCGATACTTGTTTCTGTGAGTCATGGTGATCTGAAATATGCTAAATATCCAGTGCTTGCAGGCCATTTTGAATTTGATGCGATTCTCACTACCGAACAGGCGATTGACCGTCAACTTGACGGGGAATTATCAAGGTTACATGGCTTAGGTTTGTACCCAGGCCCCATCGGTACCAATCAGATAGTTTTAAATGAAAATTTCACCAAATCATCCTTTCAGGGTGGCATTATAATAGGTTTGGGCGTTCCGGGCGAATTGTCGGGATTTGCTTTGATGAATTCGGTTGAAAAGGGAGTCGCTAGATACCTTACTATTAAAAAAGGGAATAAAAATTCTCTGCCAGATGGGGAAAGTTCAGCCACTACTGGGATTTCCGTCATTGCAATAGCCAACGCGTATGGAGGATTAGCTACTGAAAGTTCTATTCGCGCAATTATTTTGGGAATCCAGCGGGCAAATAGAAATATTCATTCGGTATATAAGGGGAAAATTAAGGGAATAGAAGAAATAGAAATTATTGAGATATTCAATGATAAAGCCCTATCTATTTTGAAAACTATTCAGCGGTTGGAAGTGGACGACAGCAAGGAATTTAATGTGGCGTATAAGGAGAAAGGACTCCGTTACAAACTGGGCAGACGTTGGAGAATTCCCTATGAGAATACGAAAGACTGGTGGACAAGAGTGAGTGTTTGTCATGAATTGAAGTTAAATGATTCGGAAGAGTTTGAGGAAGCGATAAGGATGTCCATTGCTTCAAATGGAGCAAGTGAAAAAGTGGAGTATATGCCAGCCAGTGACAAGACACTTGAAGTCTTATTGAAAAGAATGACGCTTGAAAATCAATATTCTCCTGAGATAGCCAAAACGATGTTTGAACTCTTGATTCCATATGAGTTCAAGGAGGAAGTGAAGCGACTCAATAATGTCTCTTGGATATTGGACTTGGCTTCTGCGGAATATCCTTGGGAAATGATTCAGGAAGATGTAGATGCAGTCCCGATTTGTGTGCACACTGGGATGATTCGTCAATTGTCCACGATGCAGTACCGCAAAAAAATAGCTCGTGTAACCACCAAAACTGCCTTAGTAGTAGGAGATCCTATTCTGGACAAGTTTATGCCACAGCTTCCTGGAGCCAAACGGGAAGCAGAGACTGTAGTCAATATTCTTAAGAAAAACGACTATGAGACTCAAAGCTTAATTAGCAGTACAGCATCCGATATTATCCTGAAACTTTTTTCCAAAAGCCACAAAATTATTCATCTCGCAGGACACGGTGTATTCAAGCACGGAGCAAGTCGTTCCACTGGAATGGTTATAGGCGATAATACCTTTCTGACACCTGCACAGATCGCAGGAATGAGTTCTTCGGCAGAATTGGTTTTTGTAAATTGCTGTTACCTCGGATTGATGGATAGGGAATCAGAAGAGAGAAGTCAGTATAGAAATAAATTTGCCGCCAATATTGGTACACAATTGATCAATAATGGAGCTAGGGCGGTGATTGTGGCAGGCTGGGCAGTAGATGATGCGGCTGCGCTGGAGTTCTCTAGACAGTTTTATGAAAATATGTTTGATGGCTTGGGATTTGGGGAGGCTGTAAAGCGGGCTAGGAAAGAAATTTACAAAGAGTACGGTCGCAGGACAAATACTTGGGGAGCTTTCCAATGTTATGGAGATCCTTTTTATAAGCTGTCAGAAGATGATGTTTGGAGAGGAAATGAAGATGAACTACTGGTTTGTGAGGAAGTAGAAATTGAATTGAAGAATACCCTAGAATCAATGGATGCCAATGAATATGATCATGAGGGAGTTCTCTGTAGAATTGATCATGTCTTTGAGAAAATGCAAAGTAGAAATATGCTCAATGATAAAATCAATGAGCTATCTGCCAGTATTTATGCAGGACTGCAGGAATATGAGAAATCTTGCACTTGCTATGAGAAATTACTGAATTCCAAGAAATCAGCATTTACCATCAAAAGTTTTGAAAGGTATTGTAATACACTCGCGAAGCTAGCTTTACAGAAATATGCTGTTAAGAAAATCGAGTTAAAAGAGGCCGTGGAAATGATCGACAAAGTCATCATCGATCTTGGAGGATTGTCAAAACATTTCGGTGAAAGTGCTGAGAGATGGAGCTTGATTGGAAGTGCATACAAACGGAAAATGCATGTTCTAAGAGATGCACCGATGGAAGAACTTATGGAAGCGATGTCTCAATCTATTAATGCCTATAAGCAGGCAAGTAAGTTCTCCGGAAATAGAGACGCTTATCCGCTCACAAATTGGTTGACTCTTACCCGTCTTCAGCTTTTACTACAGGATAAAAAAGGGCTAAAGAATATCGATTTGGATGCGAGAAAGGCAATTCAAAAGATTTTTGATGAATTAAAAGAAAGCGAATTAAAATCTGATGATTTTTGGAAAATGGCTCATTATGCAAATATCATGTTAACGCAGTTCCTAATGGGAATTTCAACTGCGAAGAAAGAAGAGATCACTACTGAATACTTGAAACTTTGGAAGCTTGCAGGTAATAAAGGCCAGAAAGTAGCCGAACTGGAGCACTTTGAAATAATAGGTTCAGTTTTGAAAAAGGTTAAAAGTGAAGATAAATTGATGGCAGATTTTAATGAAATTATGAAAAAGCTAGAAGAAGCACTTTAACCCCTTTAATTTCCAAATATAGATTGAATAGCTTCCAAATAATCAAATCTATGCCCTTCTGTAGGTTCTATGTAATTGCCTTCTAGATATTCGTTCCAGCAGCAGATCATTACCGTGTTTCCGTTGCTGGAACGATATTTTTTTGAAGTTTGCTGAGCGTCTTTTAGCATAGCAGTGAAGGAACTTTTGTAACTATGAACCCGGTCTTTTTGGGGTTCACTTGGGATTCCTGAGGACTGAGGCCATGTGCCACCCGCAGGTCTCATATCCCAGCCCATAGCTACCGGGACTTGATATTCGAAATCCGGGTCATTTTCAAATTTCTCACTCCACATATTCCAATGGCCTCTATAGGTCTCTCGCATATCTGCAAAAGACTTATTGTCCTTATTCATAAAGTCATGATACACATAGCCAGTCATGCCTTCAAAGCCCATGCTTTTCAACCTTGGGACATATTCTTGAAGCAATTGCTTATTTTGGTATGTTCCACCTTCCCAAGGTCTTTGAGGGTTATTTGCTTTCCACTGCGTAGGAAGCCCATAGACTCTTTCATTTTCAAGCATTGGACCAGATGTTACTGCTATAAATTTTATTCCCGGTAGACCTGAATTTTTAGCTATGCGCTGGGACAGATCAAGTAAGTCTTTCATTTTCAATCCGTAATAGGCAGCTCTGGATTCTGCATCCTGCGGAAAGTAAAAATATACCACCGGACGTCCATCTTTTTCCTTCAAGTAATCACCTCGACCAAAGTATTCATCTATCCATAGTTGTGTGATTTTCTCATGTACTTTGAGGTACAGTTCTCTATTAGGCTTCTCACCTTCGTAATTGGCCTTACGAGCTAGCTCTTCTGGAGCTCCGACTTTGAGCCAAAGCATCCAGCGCTCATTACTATCGTCACACCAATTAAGCGCCCACTTCATTTGTTTTTCTTTAGGGAGACTTGCATTTACTTCCAGCATGACTTTCAGTGGGTCACCCCATTCTACCATGCCTGGTACTGCCACCCTTCCGCTTCGATCATTATCTGTTTTCCAGCCTTTTGGATAGTAGATTTTAGACTGTGGACCAAAACTTAAATGATGGAAATAATGACGTCCAAAAAACCAATTGTAAGCAAAGAAATCAATGCCATAGCTTTTCATGTATTCCAATTGCTTCTTGATGACTTCAGGATCATCTCGCTTGTAAAATCCTTTCAGTTCTTTGATGGGTTTTCGGTCTAGATAGGGACCTTCATAGGGATACTTTGCGTTATAAACCCTTCCCTTTGGCCCCCAGACTGCTTTATTGTGCAAACTAGAACAATCGCCTCGTCCAGTAAGGCAAGACCAAAAGCTATCACGATCAACAGAAGGATCCGCTGAAGTATTCCACGATGGCATATAATATACACCTACTAGTTCATTTTCATCAGTATTGATCGCAGTGGATGACTTTAAAGTAATATCTGCCAAACTCTCGGCTTGGCTAGAGTGAGAGAGATGTTTTTTTTGGTCACAGCCGACTACCGAAAGTAGAATGACAATTGAAAAAATAAAGTTAATGGCAGTTCGTAACATGAGTGCTTTTTTATAAAAGTTGTCAATCTGAAGGAGCTTTGGAGCTATGCAGAGCAGGAAAGTAAATGGATCAAAATCAAATGGCCAATTGACAACTCATAAAGTCTTCCTCAAAATCTGAATACCACGATATTTAGGAAGTAATTTTTTGTAATCTAAATGATAAGTGAAAAGCCACTCAAACCCCATTTTTCTATAAAATCGTTGAGCTTGTAGTTGAGTATCCATCACCTCCAGCCAAATGTATTTTAAGCCTCGTTCTCGCGCAGTGGACTCTACTTTTTTCATAAGTAGGGCAGCAATCCCTTTGCCTTGAAATTCTTTACTGATATAAATCCTGTGTAGATGCAGAGAATTTGGAAAATCAATCAAATCAGGGGACTGAGGATATAAATACTTCAAAATGCCAATTTTCCAACCATCATACAGCACAAAATAGTAGTGGCTTTTGGGGTTGTCCAAATCCTTTTGTAAGGCATCAGGATTATACATTTGCTGCAAATACCATTCACCATTATCAGACCAAATATGTTGGTATGAAGGAACGTAAATTTCCCGCATCAACTCAATAAGTTCAGGCTGATCAGCCGTGATGACGTTTTGGATACTAATATCTTTCGAAAGATTAATCATTGAAACTGGCTAGAAACGTGGGTGATAGAATGAAGAACAAACAGCAAGTTGGGGTGTATACTTTCAGTTAATTCCTTTTCAAATAAATGTGTTTCAATTGTCTTGCCAAAATAAATCTAAAGAGATTTTCAATAATTAATTGTAAGTTTTATCGCAGCAGATAAACCTTGAAATTCATTGGCTTAAAAGCTAGGAAAGTAAGGAATATTGGACTAGTAAACCTGATTCGTCTCGCCATTTGATCCATCCTTTTCCAATTGGTTTCCATTGATCGTCTAGGGTTTCCACTTCTACCCAAAAATCTTGAATGGATATGGCTCTCATGAAAGGTGAAGTATTTTGGATAGCAGATGCATTATCCTGTGGTTTGATTTTTACAGGTTGAGTTTTTCCTTCGGGAAATTCTAACATAAAAGTGCTCAGGATGAATTCAGGCCAGAGTATTATATCTCCGCTCCATTTGGACACGTAATATGTTAGTTTTTTTGTGGAGTTGCCTTCTATAAGGATATAGTCCTTACCTATTCGGATGATTTTGAAATAGAGGATACCATAATCAAGCTTCATGTGCTCAGGTTCTAGCCATGGTGGGGCTGTTTTAATTGTAAAATCACCGTGTTCAGTTCGGGCAAAAGTAATGCTGTCTAGTTTTGGATTATCCTCAATAGGCTTATCAAAATTCTGCACAGCATAAAAGTACAAGACATCGCGCTCGTAATAGTTTGGAGTAAATAAGCCTAAGCCGATTGTAAGGAAAGCGGGTTCTATAGTTTTTTTGCTAATGAATTTTACGGGGGTTGTAATCGTCTTTGGAGGTGGAGGAGTAGTCGCTTCCTCGGGCACTTCGGTTTTGGATTTGTAGCGGAAACTTAGAAAGGCTAACAATAAAAGTAGGATAAGCAGAATAATCCAATTGGCTTTTTTGATTTTGTCTATGCTAGCTTTTGAAATCACCAAAATTGCGAGGACTATTCCCCCCAAAGCTGTGATTAAGCCATATCCCAACACAATCGCACCCCCGGCTAATCCTTGGTTCTTTGCAACTCCTGATAGTCCCGCTGCTGCTGCACCTATTATGAAAAACACCATAAATAGCAGTAGATAAAATGCTAAGCTAGATGGTTTGATGTATTTGTTCATTGTTAAAAGTTGATGGTTTTTTCGAATGCCTCACCCGCCATTATCTTCATGACAAATACTTCTTTTTTACCTGCAAACTCTTTGGTAACAGCAGTTACTGTGACTTCATATTCTCCTGGCGTAAGGATAAATTCCCGGGGATTACTGCTGGTTGAGGTGTAGGTTCTCATTCCAGCTACATTTTCCTTTGTATTGGCAGTTTTGATAAACACTGTAGCATCTAGTAGTTCAGAACCATTCAGTACTCCTATTTTAGCTGTCCCAGTTTTATAGTCGTGCAGGAGTTCTGATTTTTCTCCAGCTTTGATCTCTATTTTCTCTTTTCGAATTGTTTTTTCTCCGGAGATTACCAATGCCAGTAACTCAACATCATAGAAGCCAGGGTTTAATTCAAATTCTTTTACATCACCATAACTTCTTCCAGCAGTTACCGGGTTTTTGCTCTCAGCTTCAAAAATTCTGATCGCAGTATCCCANAAGCCAGGGTTTAATTCAAATTCTTTTACATCACCATAACTTCTTCCAGCAGTTACCGGGTTTTTGCTCTCAGCTTCAAAAATTCTGATCGCAGTATCCCATGGTTTTCCATTGTTAGTAATAGTCCATGCCATTTTACCACCATCAAAGCTTATTTCTTTATAGACTATCTTATTTGGGTCAGCCGAAACACCAGAAATTCGAATCGGTTTTAGGTCTGTATTTTCAAGTGCTGTTACTTCAAGGTCAGATGTGCCTTCTGGTAGTGAAATCAGAACGCTGTCTCCATAAGTTCTCTTCAAAGAAACTTTCTTCTTAGTATCTGGATCTAGTACCTGCACTAATGCATCGATCAATTGACCGTTAAGCTTGACAAATAGCCCATAATTCCCTTCAGGCATATCTACAGTAGCAGAAGTGGCTTCCTCAAGTGAGCCTAATAAACCTGCAGAATCTTTTGCATCAAAATATTGTCCATCTCCAGCGGCCGCAGCACATTTGAGTTGTGCTGTTTCATCCTCTTTCAGGCCAAACCCGATAATATGAAGCTTGAAATCTATGCCAGCAGATTTTGCCTCCGTGATAACTTCACAGATATTTCCATCGCATGATTCTATCCCGTCAGTCACTAAAATGATGGTTGCTTTTTGGTCAGACTTCTTTAAATCATCGATTGCCAAATTTGCAGAATAAGCAAGAGGAGTCATTCCCAAAGGTTTGATTTGTTGGATTTCACCAGTCACTTTTGACTTGTCGGTATTGGACAGATCCACCAAATATTCTACGTCCTTGCAATCTCCTTTTTGACGATGACCATAAGCTATCAGACCAATTTGCTGAGTTTCTGGGAGATTGCTTATCGAAGTCGCAAGGACATCCCTAGCGATTTCAACTCTGGTTTTACCTTCCATTGCTGCCCACATGGAGCCACTGGCATCATAAATAAAAAGAATTGGAGAGGTATCATCTTCATTCTGAGCAAAACTAGAAAATGATATGAATGCTAACAAAGTAAGGGTGAATAGTGATTTCATAGCCTGCTGGGTTTTAAGAAAAATGCTTGTGATGATAAATGCCAAATTTGAAAAAGAGAGAATTTTTTTTGCGTTTTAAAACATGATTCTTTGGTGGAATCAGAGAATAAGATATTTAAAATCAGCAGATTAATGAAATTTATATATGAAAAAATGTTCTTTATAATTTTTGGTATGCTTAAACTCTGAGCGAATTATTTGAGCTGATACTCCAGTGATAGATTTTCATAACATCCAACTTTCTCGGCAATACGTTCTTAATCACTTTTTGAAAATCTATGAAGCCGAAAGTCTTAAGGGCTGACATTTTATGATTTTGGTAGATGATGAAAACATCGAATGTTTAAAGATATTTTATCTGCTGTGATCTTAATTCTTAACATTTTTAGAAACAATAAGTTAGCACCATTTATAAAATTTTGCGATGTACAAAATCATTTCAAAATAGGTAAAAATCTCAAAAAGCAAAAAAAATTATATGAAAGACATAAAAGTGCTATTAAAAAACAAAATTATTTACTATTTATGTATTAAATACAATTTATATTCTAGTTAAGCCATTGAAGACTAGTGTTTTTTAGTAAGTGAATTTAGTCAACAGCTTGGACAGGATTTTTTTAAAACAGCCTATGAAAAATTTCAATAAACCCTCAGTTTTTGCAGCATTCAGCTTGGTATTCCTGCTTTTTTTAGGAAATGCTTTCTCTGTAAATGCCCAAAGTGGCACAGCCACAGTTACCACCGATAAGGATGATTATGCTCCAGGGGAGTATGTAATTATTACCGGTACAGGATGGGAACCTGGTGAAAGAGTCGATTTTCACTTTGAAGAAACCCCCAAACCCGAAACCTGTGTAAACTCTCACGATAATTTCGCCATAGCAGATGCTAATGGGAATATTTTTTATGATCAGTTTTTAATTAAACCAAATCACGTAGGTGTGGCATTTGATCTAACCGCCACAGGTCTTACAAGTGGTTTAATAGCAACTGCATTTTTTACAGATGCAAATACGCAGGTTTCAGATATAGGCCCTTCTACGGCTTCTTTTGGGGCTACTGTTATTTTGACAGCCAAATTATCCCAACAGGGTAATGATAATAGTTGTGTAGCATGTGTCGGAAATGGCAATCCAATTTCAGGAAAGATTATAACCTTTTCTTTAAATGGTTCAATATTAGGAACTGGTACAACTGGCACCAATGGCGTTGCGACCTATAGCTGGGTGGTTAACCAACCTGTAGGAAACTATAATGGCTCAAATGGATTAATAGCTTCTTTTGCTGGTGACCCTAACAACAATCCTTATGCTGGGAAATCTAATGCTACGAATTTTTCGCTCACAGCTTCCACTTGTGTACCACCATCTGTTACAAATCCGACTAATACCGCTTTAACGTATGGTCAGAATGCGATATTCAATGTTACTGCAACGGGTTCTGAAACACTTTCATATCAATGGCAGGTGGATGATGGTGATGGTTTTGAGAATATTACATTAAGTGGCATCTATGCCGATACAGATGCAAATCTAGCAACATTGGAAATTGAGAAACCAGGAGTATCAATGAGTGGTTTCCAGTATCGAGTTATTGTTAGCGGAACCTGTGATCCAAATGCTATTTCGGATCCTGCGACATTGACGGTAAATAAAAAAGATATCACGGGCAACTTCACCGCTGACAATAAGATCTACGACGGCAACACCAGTGCGACGGTGTTGACCCGCACGCTGAACGGGGTGATCTCTCCGGATGCGGTTACCTTGACT